>DATAGL010000037.1:0-5410 GCA_036263755.1 Chitinophagaceae bacterium
AGAAAGCTGCCCTTTCCTCCTTTTCCGGCGCTGCACTTCTGATTTTCTCCCTGCTCCTGTTGGCGCCCCGGACCGGCCGCAGCCAGACCTCCACGATCGAATTCAAGCGGATATCCACCGAACAGGGCCTGTCGCAGGTGAACGTGGTATGCATCCTGCAGGACCGGCGGGGTTTTATGTGGTTTGGCACCCGCGAAGGCCTGAACCGCTTCGACGGATACCGGTTTAAGGTGTTCAAGAACGATCCGAAAGATTCCTCTTCCCTGCCCAACAATTTCGTGCAAACCCTGATGGAAGACAGAGAGGGCAATATCTGGGGCGGAACCGTCGGCGGAGGCATATTTAAATATGATTATGCAAAAGACCGGTTTGTCCGGTACCAGCACAATGAACGCCAGCCGGCTTCGCTGGGCAATAATTTTGTCAATAAGGTTATCCAGGACCGTTCGGGTAACATCTGGGTGGGAACCAATATGGGCCTTGATTTACTGAATAAAAAAACAGGGACTTTTACCCATTTCTTTAACCCGAACAATGATCCCCGGAAGCTGAGCAATAATTATGTGACCGACATCCTGGAAGACAGCGAAGGCCAGATGTGGGTGGGTACCCTGCACGGCGGACTGAATCATTTCGACCGGGAAACCGGGGTCTTTACTGCCTACATGCCCGCCAAGGCCCCCGGCGCATTATCCCATCACTATGTCTGGAAAATTTTCGAAGACAGCCGGAAGCGGATCTGGATCGGTACCCGGGGGGGCGGCCTCAACCTGATGGATAAAGCAACAAAGACCTTTACCGTTTACCGGAACCAACCAGCCAATACCAACAGTTTGTCCCATGATGTGATCATGACGATCGCCGAGGACCTGGACGGCCGGCTCTGGATCGGAACGGAGAACGGCGGCGTAAGCATCTTCAACCCGTCTTCAGGTCAGTTCAGCACTTTCCTGTTTGATGAAGTGGATGATAACAGCCTTAGTTCCAATTCGGTACACTCCATCTACCGGGATGTTTCCGGCAATATATGGCTGGGCACCTATTCCGCCGGCCTCAACCTGTATAACCTCAATGCTCATAAATTCACGCATTACAAACGCAATTCCACCCTTTCCAGCCTGAGCAATAACCTGGTGCTGAGCATCTTCGAAGATTCCAAAAATAAAATGTGGATCGGTACCGACGGCGGAGGGATCAACCTCTTCGACCCGGTAGCCGGCACCTTCCGTAACTTTAAGCACCAGCCCGGTAACCCGAACAGCCTGGGCGGAAATTTCGTGCTTACGGTGAATGAAGACAGCAAGAAACAGCTGTGGATCGGGACCTGGGGCGATGGCATTTCGGTCATGGATCCGGCCACCGGCAGGTTCCGCCATATCAGGCACATACCGGGCAACCCGAACAGCCTCAGCGGCAATAATATTTACCATATCATTCCCGGGAAGGAAGCGGAAATGTGGATCGGTACAATGGGTGATGGACTGAACCGGTACAATCAACAGAACGGGACCTTCACCCGTTTCCGCCGCAATGAATTCGACCCGAAAAGCCTGAGCAGCGACTATATCCTGAGCCTTTTCCGGGACCACCAGGGCGTTATCTGGATCGGCACCTACGACGGGGGCGTCAACCGGTTCGATGAAGCCACGCAGTCTTTTACACGGTTCATCCACCAGGACCGGCGGAACAGCATCAGCAACAACAGTGTCAACTGCATGATGGAAGACCGGGACCGGAATCTCTGGTTCGGCACCCAGGAAGGCCTGAACCGCTGGGACCGGAAAACCGGCCAATTCACTTCCTTTAAAGTGGCGCAGGGACTTCCGGGTGATGTCATTTCCGCATTGGTGGAGGATGAACAGGGGTTTATCTGGATTTCCACGAACAAAGGCATATCCCGCTTTGCCCCGAAAACGGATAAATTCAAGAACTTCTCTACGGCAGACGGCGTGCAACCCGGAGAATTCAAACCGCATTCGGCCTGGAAAAGCCGGTCCGGAGACATCTACTTCGGCGGGGTTTCCGGCTTCAACCGCTTTGTCCCTTCAGCGGTTCGGGAAACAAAAAACGATGCGCCGATTTTCATTACCCATTTCCAGATTTTCAACAAACCGGTACCGGTATCAACTCCGGGGAAGCCTTCTCCCCTGCCTGTGGAAATCACTTTTAATAAGGAACTACGGCTTTCGTACGACCAGTCGGTGTTCTCCTTTGAATTTGCTTCGCTTGATTATACCTACCAGCAAACCCTTCAGTATGCCTATATGCTGGAAGGCTTTGACAAAACCTGGAATACCGTCGGAACCAACCGGAATGCCACCTATACCAACCTCGATCCCGGCAGTTACACCTTCCGGGTCCGCACCATCAACAGTGACGGAGTATGGTCAGAAAAGGAAGTATCCATGAAGGTGGTTATCACGCCTCCTTTCTGGATGACGCTCTGGTTCAAACTGTCGGTTGCCCTGCTGGTGGCGGGATCCATTTATCTTTTTGTCAGGGTACGGATGCGCCAGGTGATCGCCCACCGGCAGGAACTGGAGCGCCAGGTGCATGAACGGACCGAGCAGGAACGGAAAGCCCGTACGGAAGCGGAAAGAGCCCGGCAGGAAGCCGAAAAGGCACAGGATGAAGCCGAACAGGCCAATAAAGCGAAATCCATATTCCTGGCCACCATGAGCCACGAGATACGGACGCCCATGAACGGGGTCATCGGCACCGCTTCCCTTATGGCCGACACCGAATTGAACCAGGAGCAGCGCCGGTATATGGAGATCATCCGCTCAAGCGGCGAAAACCTGTTGTCGGTGATCAACGATATTCTTGATTTCTCCAAGATTGAGTCAGGCAAAATGGAGCTGGAGCAGCATCCTTTTGACCTGCGCACCGCTATAGAAGAAGTGCTGGACCTTTTTGCCGGCAAAGCCGCTGCCCTGGGGCTGGACCTCATTTACGAGATTGAGCACAATGTACCCCTGAACATTATCGGCGACCCGGTCCGGGTGAAACAGATCCTCATCAACCTGGTGGGCAATGCCATCAAGTTTACTCAGAAAGGAGAAGTGTTCATCCATACCCGGCTGAGCAGCCAGCAGGGAAACCGCTATGAATTGACATTTGAAGTCCGGGACACCGGTATCGGTATCCCGGAAGAAAAGCTGAATAACCTGTTCCAGGCCTTCATGCAGGTGGATTCTTCCACAACCCGGAAATACGGAGGCACCGGTCTGGGACTTGCCATTTCCAAACGCCTGGTGGAACTGATGGATGGCCGCATTTACGTGGAAAGCACCCCCGGAAAAGGCACTTCATTTTTCTTTACGATGACTACGGAAATCAGCCGGCAGGCCATCCGCAGCTATGTGTACACGCATGTGTCCGGACTGGAAGGAAAGCGGATCCTCGTGGTGGATGACAACGCGACCAACCGCCTGATCCTGAGAAAACAGCTGGAGCAATGGAAGTTTGTTCCCATCCTGGCGGAATCGGGATCCGAGGCGATTGAATTGCTGAAGTCAGAGCCGGTCTTTGACATGGTGATCACCGATATGCAGATGCCGGAAATGGATGGTGCTGTGCTGGCAGCCCTTTTGCGCAAACGTTATCCCTCGCTGCCGGTCGTACTCCTCTCCTCTATCGGGCACGATCATAAAAAGGATGGCCACCTGTTCCATGCCGTTCTTTCCAAACCCATCAAGCACCAGGAACTGTACAACATCATTGTCAGCCAGTTCCGCCAGCACCCGGTAACGGTTACCCGCGATGTGCCGCAGCCGAAGCTGACCGCAGAATTTTCCGGCCAGTTCCCCCTGGACATCCTTATTGCGGAAGACAACCCGGTCAACCAGATGCTGGCGTCCATGGCCCTGAAGAAGCTGGGTTATGTACCGGTAGTGGCCGAAAACGGATTGAAAGTACTGGAAGCGCTGACCCGGAAAGCTTATGACCTCATCCTGATGGATGTGCAGATGCCGGAAATGGATGGACTGGAAACCACCAGATTGATCCGTGCTCAGGGCGGGGCGCAGCCGGTAATTGTAGCCGTTACGGCCAACGCCATGCGGGAAGACCGGGAACTGTGCCTGCAGGCCGGTATGGATGATTACCTGAGCAAGCCGTTTGAAATGGAGAAGCTGATTGCCGTGCTGGAAAAATGGGCCCGTTCGATCGGCGCCTCCAAGCTGACCCGGCAGGAAGTATAAGCAGGCCGGAAGGCTACGGGCTTTTGCTTACCGGGCAACCCGGGCATTCCCTAAGTGTTGAGAGTATTACGAAAAGGAGCAGTAAAAATCCGAACAGCTTTTCTATTTTACCCGGGAATCCCGAATCCTCTTAGAAAACTGCTCATGCCAAAACGATCCCTACTGCTTATACATCCCCGTTTCCTGCTGTCCGGTTTACGGGCATACTATTTTCTTTTCCTGTTTGCCTTGGTTGCCGGCCTGACTGCGGCAGCCCAAAACCGGCCGGTCCGGTTCACCCAGCTGGGGCCCGACCAGGGGCTTTCGCAAAGCACAGTGCAATGCCTCCTGAAAGACCGTTTCGGGTTTATGTGGTTTGGTACGCAGGATGGACTGAACCGGTACGACGGCTACACCTTCACCATTTACCGGAACAACCCGGCCGACAGCAACAGCCTGCGGGGAAACAACATCCAGGTGATTTATGAAGACAAAGCCGGAGACCTCTGGGTGGGCGGAAACGGCGGCGGTCTGAGCAAGTACGACCGGAAGCATGACCGGTTCATCCATTACAAGGAACACCCTATCGATTACGAAACCCTCAGCAGCAACGATATTTCCGCCATTTATGAAGACCGCCAGGGAAATTTCTGGGTAGGTACTTACTGGAACCTTAACCTGCTGGACCGGAAGACGAAAAAAGTAACCCGGTTCCTGGCCAAAGAAAGCGATCCCGACAGCCTGAGCAATGACAATGTCCGCGCCATTTATGAAGACCGGAAAGGTAATCTGTGGATCGGTACGGAAGGCGGCGGCCTGAACCTGTTTGACCGTAAAACCCGGCGCTTCCGCCGTTTCCGCCATAAGGCTTCCGATCCGGCCTCCATTAGTTCCGATGCGGTGAATTCGATTGGTGAAGATGATGCCGGTTTCCTCTGGGTCGGCAGTATTGGCGGGGGGCTTAACCGGTTGGACCCGGCTACCGGCAGGTTCAAGCGGTTTCAGTACCGCGAGGAAATGGCCGGGGGAATTCCTTCCAATAATGTTTATTGCGTTGTTCCTGACGGAAAGGGAAAATTATGGATCGGCACTGATCAGGGCCTCTGCCGGCTCGACCCCCGCACCTTCCGGTTCGAAGTGCACCGGCATGATCCTTTCGACAAGCGCAGTCTCTCCCATAACTCCATCAATGCCCTGTACCAGGATCCGGGTGGCATACTCTGGGCGGG
>DATAGL010000038.1:0-2230 GCA_036263755.1 Chitinophagaceae bacterium
CCTGCACCGCGTGTGGAGTACCGACTGGTTCCGGCACCCGGAGGCGGCGCTGAAAAAACTGGTGGAAGCGGTAGAGAAGGCCCGGCTCATGGCCCACCAGAAAGAGGAAGAGGAGGACGAAGCACTGGTGGTGGATACGGCCGTGCTGCGCGAAGAGGTGGCGGCCGGCCCCGACCAGCTGCCCCCTTATGTGACCGCGCACCTGCCGGCCTCCGTCGGGGAAAAGGATCTGCACCAGTATCCGGTGGGCAAGCTGGCCCAGTGGGTGGAGGCCGTAGTGGAAACCGAAGGCCCCGTGCATACCGAGGAGGTGGCCCGGCGCATCGCTGAGGCCGCCGGTGTTTCCCGGGTGGGCACCCGCATGAAGCAGCACCTGGCGCTCGCCACCCAGTTTGCCGAAGGCGGGGGACGGATCCGGCGGGAAGGGGAGTTTCTCTGGCATCCCGGTAACCGGGCGGCCCTGCGCGACCGCAGCGGGCTGCCGGCTTCGTCGCGCAAGCTCCGCTACATTGCCCCGGAGGAACTGGACCTGGCCATTGTTAAAGTGGTGGGAGAGGCGGTGGCCATCCATCCCGAAGCCGCCTTTCCCTATATTGCCCGCGTGCTGGGCTTTACCCGGGTGACCGAAGACATGCGCACCGAGCTGCTGGAACGGATCGGGGAAGGCGTAAAGCGGGGCGTGATCCGGAGGGAGAACGGGATGCTGCGGTTACCGGGATAACAGTTGAATAGTTGATCCGTTGACGTGTTGAAAAGGGAAATGCTCAATACGCAATACTCAATATTCAAGGTTCGGGTGCAGGTCGGAGGTTGGGGCAAGGGTTTCGCGCCGAACTAAGGAGAAAAGGAGCTAGGGAGTTCTTTCTCCCTGTCCTCTTTTCCTCCTTGGTTCGGCGCGCAACCCCTCTTCCCCCATCAGCCTGCTCCTGGATATAGTGTTCAATTCCGCCCACGTTCATTGGGTATTGAAAATTGAATATTGAGTATTTCCCTTTTCAACACGTCAACTGCTCAACGGATCAACTCATTTCCCCGCCCCCTCCGAATTAATTTCCCCGCATTCACCGCAAAGCCTTAAATTGGTGGACGGATGACCAACCTAGCTTTTACCCGCATTTTGAAAATAGTTGACCGGCAGTGGGAATTCAACTTCCGCAAGCTGCCCGGCGATGAGCTGCTCTTCCACGGCGATGTGACCGACGCTAAAGGAGCACGCATTCTGTTCCAGATGTACCGCGACGAGAACGGCTCCTGGCGGGCCCGCGGTGCCAACCTCCCGCTTTGGATCATTGCCGCCGAAGACCAGATGGGCGCGGCCATTGAACAGGCGTTGTCTGAGCCGCAGACGGGATGGTAGATGGGATGGGGTTTGGAGTTTGTGGTTTGGGGTTTGGCGTTGTGTTCTCTTCTTCTGAGTATTTGATGGTAAGGAAGACATAAGGTCGGACAAGACGTGGCCTTGAGCCTTGCACATTGAATATTGAGTATTGAATATTTACCCATTCAACGGATCAACGATTCAACCGGTCAACTGAATTTTAACTTTCCCGCACAGGCCGCTTCCCGTCTGTTTCCCGGGTTTTTCTTCCCGGGAGACAATAAAAATTTTCCCACGGATGACTTCCGGGGAAGGATCGAATGCTGTATTATTGTGCCAGTTTCTAACTGCTTTTTATGGACACCAAAACGGACCCTTTACCGGAGCAACACCCGGACCAGCTTTCTCCCCGCCAGCTACAAAAGCACCTGCTGCATTACCTGAAAGGAAAAGGATTTACGCCCATAGCCCCGGAAGAGGGGGAGCGTAACGTGATCACCGGGATTTCCCGGCAGGGCATCAAGGAAGTCATCGAGCTCCGTTTTGACGAGTCTGCCCACGAAGCCGGTTCGCTGCAATCCGATACGGAAGAAGCGTTTCGCGGCAACCCCCTCTGGCGTCCCGATCTCTTTTTGCTCTATTGCCTGAACCGCAGCCGCCAGTACCTCCTGGGCCGGCAGGTACTCGCTGTCGCCATGCCCGACACTACCCGCGCGCGCGTACTCCTGCGTGAAGTGGAGTCCTATTTCATCCAGAACAACCTGCAGCTGAAGGCTTACCTCGTTGCTTCGGACGGTCCCGTCACCGAAATGCTCCTGAACAACCGCCGCCGCACCCGCCTGGCCGCCGCTGCGCAGCAGGAGGAAGCGGATGAGGTGAATGAGTCAATGGGTGAATAGGTGAATACTTAGG
>DATAGL010000039.1:0-4251 GCA_036263755.1 Chitinophagaceae bacterium
TGGCGGGCAGGGGCCAATGAAAACACGATCATTGAATGGGACCAGGATGTACTGGTGGAAGGACAACCCCTTCCGAAAGGCAGGTACGGCTTATTTATAGCGTACGACCCATTGGAAAGCACTATTATTTTTTCGAAGAGATCGGATGCCTGGGGCTCCTTTTTTTATGATGATAAAGAGGATGCCTTGAGGGTCAAGGTAAAACCGCAGTCCCTTGAAAAAAGTATAGAGTACCTGCAATATGAATTTACCCGGCAAACCCCCAATTCAGCGGTTATCACCCTTTCATGGGAAAAACAGGCGATTCCTTTTCGGGTCGAAGTAGATTATTTGAAACAACAATGGGAGGCGTTCGTAACCGAGGCGCAACATCCGCAAGGCTTTTCCGCCCAGGGATTGACCATTGCTGCCAACTGGGCGCTCCAAAACAATTACGGTCTTGAAAAAGCGCTGGAATGGGCCACTGCAGCTTCCGGTACCGACTTCCCCGGAGACCCGACATCTTTCTCCGCCTTATCCATCAAAGCAGCCCTCCTGTTTCAACTGGGCCGATCAGCAGAAGCTACGGGCGTTCTGAGAACAGCCCTGCCGCTTGGAAACGTAGGGCAGTTACAACAATACGGCAGGCAACTGATTGCAGCAAAGCAGCCAAAGGCAGCCCTGGAGGTCTTCCGGTTTAATTTCAAGCAGGCCCCGGATCAATTTATCACGCTGACGGGTATGGCAAGGGGGCTTTCTGCCACCGGCGACTATGCAAAAGCATTGGAATATGCCCTTAAGGCAGTAGCCTTAGCTCCGAATGCGTCCACCAGAGATGCCCTTGGCGCTATGGTGGAAAAACTAAAAGCAGGCAAGGATATAAACTAACCGCTGTTATCCAATTGTGGATGACATCGGTCACATGGATCTTATAGCCGACCAGGTAGCCGATCGGTGCGGACAGGTCATCTCCGGTTCCCCGGACGCTCCGGGGAAGAGAGAGGGAAGGGGGATCACTTTCTATTCCTGTGGCTCAATGTCGATCATGTACTCGCTATGATCATTTGGGTGCAGGCACTGCATGATCACGATGATCGGTGTATTCCGGCTGTTGACCCGGTTGCCGATGGTGGAATCAAAGCGCTGATTTATACGCTCCCTTACAAGGCGGCTGCGAAAATCCATACCACTCGGAATAGATGATTTTGACATCTCACAATTATCATTAGGACCCAATATTTCCTGCTATTACATGCTCGAAAAGTTTTACGGTTTTGCCATATAATATTGTAAATCAACCATATAAATAGCCCTGTCGAGGCCACCACTTCACTTCCTGTTTTACCATTTCCTGCTGCTCTGCTGATCCTGAATGCGAAGGCTTGCGCCTCTTCCTTACCGGGTCCGGGAAAGCCCGGACAAAGGCAGCGCGCTCGTTACAGGCACCTGTATGTACAGCGGCTCAACGAAGTACGGTATTGCCGGCTGTTCCGCCGGCCGCACCCTCCAAAGGGTAATTCCGGTACGGGATACCGCAGGGCAGCAACAGCCGCTCTTCCAGATGGGTAAACAAAAAGCTTAAAATGAAATCGTCCGCTTTTGCCCCCTGTTATCCGTGATCTCGACACTCTTTACCAGATCAGTCAGGGTGATAAACCTTGGCGATTGCGATAAAAAAGAAGCACCGTGATAAAACTCTTCCTTTCGTACGGATCCGTCGGCCAACCGGATCATCGCAAACTGATCGTTAGCCGCTACAGGCAGAAAGGCCTTTTTCTTTTTCAGCTGAAACACTTTCAATGCATCCCTGTGCTGACTGGCAGCAACCAAATAATGCCCGGAAGCACCGCGCAATTTTACAAGGGCTTTGCCATTGCCCGGAATATAGATACCGCTTTGCAGGATCGAAAGCGGTGCGAAGCCTCCCTTGCCATCACCTTTGAGCAATAAGCCGTTGAGTGCATCATACCGGCCTACCGAAACTTCGGTACCGAAATCGTTTCCGTTAACCAACACATCCAGGTGCCCGTCGGCATCAAAGTCCTCGGCGATCATGCTGTTCAGGAGTGAAATCTGGGCCATCGGCGGCAGGGGAATGAGGGTAAACCTGCCGTTTCCGTCGTTCCGGACAAAGCAGGATTGCGAGTTGTTCACTTTCAGGCGAAGCGCACCTTTCATTTGCTCCCCGGTAAAGATCTGATCCATGGTGCTGACGGCGAACGATTTGTAATTATTGAACTTCTTTTTCAGAACCGGCATTTTGTCGATCACATCATCCCGCCCATGCGCCGGGAACTCTTTCATCCGGCCTTCAGCATCGGGCAGGTACAGGGAAGGAATGGCTTCATAGCCTCCGTTCCGGTCAAAATCATTGGCGGTAATGAAAACAGGAAACTCGTCGCTCGCTTTATACAGGCTGTTCAGCCCGACATTCCCGATAATATAGTCGGTTCTGCCCGTGTGCCGGAAGTCGCCCGCCGTAATGGAGTTCCACCAGCCGGATGTCCCGGCGATACCGGATGCGGCGGTAACGTTCCTGAATATTCCGTTCGTATTCTTCAAAAACGTAACCGGCATCCACTCGCCTGCCAGGATGAGGTCCGGGGCTCCGTCGTTATCAAAATCACTGAAGAGCGCATCGCAAACCAACCCGATGTTCTTCAGGTCCGGGGCCACCTCACCGGTCACATCCGTGAACTTTGCTTTACCGTCTTCGGAGTCGTTCCTGTAGATAAAGCTGCTGACGGGTTTGGGATACCGGTGCGGCTCTACCCGGCCCGATACAAAAAGATCAAGCTTCCCGTCCCTGTTATAGTCAAATGCCCGGACGCAGAGCTTGCTGGTGAAGTTGGGCGGCAGGGCATCGGTCACGGGCGTCAGGTTTCCCTTTCCGTCGTTGAGGTACAAATGATCGCCATAGCCCGGACTTCCCGCCGGGTCCCGGTATCCTCCGCTGGCGCTGTATAAATCCAGACTGCCGTCCCCGTTCACATCCAGCAGCAGCAGGCCCGCATCGCTGTAATTCCGGTTGCCCACCTCACTGTTCAGCAGCGGCTTTCGGACAAAGCCGCCTTTCGCCGTCTGGAAGAACACCTGTGCCGGATAATTGGAGTTACCGCCCATCACCAGGTCGTCAAGGCCATCGCTGTTGATATCGCCTGCTGCCAATGCCGGACTGTACTCCGACAGCTTATGTGGCAGGGTGGTCTGGATATTAAAGTCGATAAAATCATGATCAAAATGCTTATAATCGATATCCAGGGCTTTTGAGACCTCCCGGAATAGTGAATGTGCGTACAACAGGGAGCTGCTGTCGGCCGCTTTTTCCCGGGCGTCCGCCATTTTTACGTTCAGCAGCTGATCTGCCTTTACCTGATAAAGCACCTGGATCAACGTATTGTTCCATTTTACCACAACGGAATCGAGCACGGTAACCGTGCCCAGGCCAAAATGCGCCACATTCTGGTTGCTGGACAAATAGCCCCGGTAGGGCGTATTCTCATAAACCTGCTGCCGGCCTTTATAGTGTACGGAAACCGTTGCACCGATCCCGTTCCTATTCCGCTCATAGCCTTCGAAGGCAACCGTTAAGTAGTGGTGCGCACCCGCATCCTTCGACCGAGTCGTGTTCCGGTACACAAAAGCTTTATCGTTGATGTTGTTTACGACCATATCCATATCCCCGTCGTTGTCCAGGTCCGCATATGCAGCCCCGTTCGAAAAGGAGGGCGTTTGGAGGCCCCAGTCCGCCGTAGCATCCCGGAAGGTCAGATCGCCGTTATTTAGAAAAGCATAATTATGCAGCTTGACTTCCGGGATTCTTTCGATCAGCTCGGCTTTACTGGCATACGCCTGCGCCTGCTGCCGGTAGGCAATGAAATCGTGATCGGTTACGTCCTTGGGAAAGCCGTTGGTTACAATGATATCCCGGAAGCCGTCGTTATTAAAATCCGTGATCAGGGGCGTCCAGCTCCAGTCGGTCTGCGCCACCCCGCTCATAAAGCTGATATCACCGAATGCCGGCGGACCTATGGTATCATTACTGAGGATGCGCGGCCCCAGGTTTAACTGAAGCGTGTTGCGTATGTACTGATACTGGTATCCGTACCATTCGAAATTCTGGAACGTAACATAGCTGTTCGCGTTCAGCATCATTTTTTTCCGGTAGTTATCTTCCGGGCTCATGTCCAGCTCAAATACATCCACCAGGCCATCATTGTTCATATCGATGATATCCTGCCCCATCGAATTAAAGGAAGTATGCTTGAAATA
>DATAGL010000040.1:0-1825 GCA_036263755.1 Chitinophagaceae bacterium
TCTGTTTTATGTAAAATCAATAAGTACAATGGAAACGCCTGGGCAAACGCTTTACATTTATTTCAGGCGCGTGGAGTAAAGGTTAGACAACGGCCACCAGCATTGGATAGTCAAAAAGACGTCAATAGAGTTGACTTCCACTGTTGTCATTCTATTTATTTTTAGAGCCTTCCTTAATAAAGCAACTTTGAAGACGAAGGAAATTGGCACAGCCGCCTGCTAAAAAACAGCTCAGAAATGAACGCCAATCGAATATTAAATGTCATTTATTATTTAAATAACACAGTATTTTCTTTCCTATTGCTGTACATGGTCGTGGCTGTTGTCCATGGTGTCCTGTTGTTGCTTAAAGCCTTCGGTGTTGTACCAGGGGATATTTCACCTGCAACAAGTATTTACAACGCAGTGAGTGACATGGTTACCAAAGGTTTGCTATTGGTTGCCCTCTATCAATCGTTTATGGCATTGAGCGATCTTAAACACAAGGCCGGCAATGCTCACCGTTACTCAAAGCATTTTCGCAAAAGCGGTTTCCTTTTCTGTATAGCCAGTATGACGCATTTGCTGGATATGGGAGCCATTCACTCCGGTGCAAATCGAATCAACAAAGTGTATACATCGACGGATTTTTACGTAGCTGTCAACAGTTCATCATTGCTGCTTTTCGCAATCGGCGTTCTTCTGCTCTTTGTGTCTGCCTTAACGCAGGAGAGCGGCCAACTGCGTGGCGCCTGACGCGGGAGTTACAATGGCATGGCAGCTGTGCTGTTTCCAGCACCAGGTAAATAATGAACAGCAACAAAGAAATGAAGCAGTATGGTTTTAAATACAAGCTTTTACAATTGCCTTCACTGTCGGCAAACATCTATGTATGCTGGCATCATCTGAAAGGAATTGTTCGCCCCATTTTACCGAGCTGGCTTTAATACTTCCGAAGCCGGCACCAGTTCAAGGGCAGGATTGAATTTCATGAGTTCCTGCAGGATGGCCGTATGCCCGGAGCCAAAAATGACCAGTATCCTTTCTTCATTGCCTTCCAGCTGTTTCAGGATGTTCTCGTAGATCACCATATTCCTGCGCCACCATTCGCTCACCAGGTAAGAGCCGACATGGTTGCCGGGTTTGCCCGCATACAGGAGCTTAAAGTAAAACTCATGCTGCAACCGTATCATCGCTTCGCTGTTTTCCCGCAATAGCATCTCTCTGATGGTGGATTTTTGCAGCGCCTCGTTGAACGATTGCTGTATGTCCCCGATCACTTTCTGTATGAACGCAGTAAGGTCGGTCTGCCCTGCTTCGGCAGCCGATTTCATCAGGCTGTCAAAGGGGAACCGGGCTTCGCGGTAATCCACTCCATGCAGCTTGGTATGGCCTAACTGCCGGGCAAGCCGGAAACCCAGCTGTTCCACTTCCGAAGCACCCAGTTCTTTTGTGCCGTTCCTGTACGCCGCATACAGCGAGTCATTTTGCCGCTGCCGGGCAGGTATGCCTTCAATGAATATTTTATCGGGTGCAAACTTCCGGAGCAGGGCCGTTATCTCCGCCACTTCCTGTTGGCGCCGGGGTGATAGAATATCAGCATCTTTGAATTTGGCCACATCCAGCCCGGGGTTATCAAAATGGAAAGTGCCGAGGAGCAATACCTTAACCACCTTTTCTTTCTTTTGCTGCGCAGCTGTGGAGAGACACGCCACGATGTAACCTAAACAAAGGAGGAACTTCATAACCAAGCGGTTCAATTTTGATGTGCAGGAATGGATTGTTCCAAACAAATCTACTGTAAAACAAAATGGCAGGCGCCGGGTAAAGGAAAGCCCGGAATAAT
>DATAGL010000041.1:0-2464 GCA_036263755.1 Chitinophagaceae bacterium
ATTCACCTACAGATTCACCCATTCACCCATTGACCTATTCCCCTCAAGGCGCCAGCCGCTCAATCTTCCAGGCGCCTCCTTCGTCCAGTGAATACTGGATGCGGTCGTGCAGGCGGCTGGGACGGCCCTGCCAGAACTCCACAATGACGGGGCGCACCCGGTAACCACCCCAGTGCTCCGGGCGTTGAATGTCCTTGTCCCGGTATTCTTCCGTCAGTTGCTGATACTGCTGGTCCAGCCATTCCCTTCCCGGGATCACCTGGCTTTGCGGGGAAGCCCAGGCACCGATACGGCTGGCGGAAGGGCGCGACTGGTAATAACTGTCGCTTTCCCCGGGCGACACTTTCTGTACCAGGCCGGTGATGCGCACCTGGCGCTCGAGTTCCTTCCAGAAAAAGACGAGACAGGCCTTCGGATTCTCTTCCAGCTGCATTGCCTTGAAGCTTTTATAATTGGTAAAGAATACGAAGCCCGATGCATCGAAGCCTTTCAGCAGGAGGGTCCGGGCGGACGGAAAGCCATCGGTGGAAGCCGTGGCCACCGTCATGGCATTGGGCTCCACGATCTCGCTGCGGAGCGCCTGGTCGAACCATTTTTGGAACTGTGCGATCGGGTCAGGGGCTACGTCGGCTTCAAGCAGGGATTCGGCGGAGTACTCTCGCCGCAGGTCGGCTATGGAGGTGTGCATACGGTCTTTTGTGCCGCAAAGGTAGGCCTTACTTGTGCCCGCGCCTCAATAATTGATCCCGTTCTTCAGAGATCATATGGAGCATGCTTTCCAGTTCGCCGATGCGCCGCAGTTCGGTCTGCAGCTTCTTGTTCGAGTCGGCCATGTTCTGGAAATCATCGTTCAGGTCTTCGAGCAGCTGTACCTTTTTATGGAGTTGCTGGCGCTGGAGGTTGGCTTCCGAAAGCTTGTCCTCGGTTTCCCCGAGCAGGCGGTGCAGCCGCTGGTTCTCTTCCATGGTTTCTTCCAGCTTTTCCGCCTTCCGAAGGAGGTCCTTGCGCATCTGCTCGTGGGACTGCTGCAGCTCATCCAGCTCCATGGCGAGGCGGGCCGCCTGTGCAGCGCTTTTCTCCAGGCCGCCGATCTTTTCCTGTAATACCTCGAATTCGGCATACACCTCGTCAATGCGCTGGGCCATTTTCTGGGCCACGGAGGCCTGCTGGCGCAGGGTCTGCAATTCGCTGTCGCGCTTTTCCAGGGCTACTTCCAGCTTATGGACCTGCCGCTGCAGTTCTTCGTTTTCCACCTGGAGGGCTTCGCTGTTACCGGATTCCGACTCCAGTTCCTCGATCTTCTCCAGCAGGCCCTGCAGGGAACGCTGTTGCTGGGTGATGGAGGCCCGCAGGGAAGAGGCAAATTCACCGGAAGGGGGTTCTGCGCGTGGGGCGGGCCGGGTAGCCTGGGGAAGTGCCGGGGTTTCGGAGGCCGGCGGAGCCGCCTTTTTCTGTAATTGCTGCAGCCGCTGCTCCATCTGGGCCAGCTGCTTTTCCTTATCGGAAAGAGCGTTCCGCTCTTTCCTGGCTTCTTTCTTTTCTTCTTTTTCTTTTGCCCGCGCGGCCCTTCTTTCGTTGTGCCCGAGCGCTGCTTTCATAGCGCGCCGGCTGACGAGAAAGAAGTGTACGGTTACGCCGAGGATGATGGCTCCGATTTGCAGAATAACGATCTCAAGCACACTGAGGTTGATGGCCGCGGTTATCATTGCAGTTAGCACTAGTTTTCGGGAAACAAGCTACTACTTTTTTCCGGAATACAACAGGAGCAAAGGTTTGCGGGAATTTACGCGGTAACCAGGGTGCCTACTTTTTCACCGGTGACCACGCGGCGCAGGTTGCCGGGCTTGTTCATGTCGAACACCAGGATCGGCAGTTCGTTCTCCATGCACAGGGTAAAGGCGGTCATATCCATCACGTTCAGCTTTTGGGAAATGCATTCGCTGAATGTGATCGTTTCGTACCGGGTGGCCGTAGGGTCCTTTTCCGGGTCGGCCGTATAGATACCGTCCACCCGCGTGCCTTTCATGATCACGTCGGCCTTGATCTCGATGGCGCGCAGCGAGCCGGCGGTGTCGGTGGTGAAGTAAGGGTTGCCTGTGCCGGCGCCGAAGATCACCACGCGTCCTTTTTCCACGTGGCGGATGGCACGGCGGCGGATGTACGGCTCGGCGATCTGCTCCATCTTGATGGCGCTCTGCAGGCGTGTATACACGCCGATCTTTTCAAGTCCGGCCTGCAGGGCCATACCGTTGATCACCGTGGCCAGCATGCCCATATAATCGCCGTGCGCGCGCTCAATGCCGGTTTCGGCTTCATTCATGCCCCGGTAAATATTCCCGCCCCCGATCACGATGGCCACCTGAACGCCCAGTTCCGTGATGGACTTGATGTCCTTTGCATACTGGGAAATAACGTCGGGATCCATTCCGAAGCTTTTGTTGCCCATCAGGGACTCTCCGGAAAG
>DATAGL010000042.1:0-11707 GCA_036263755.1 Chitinophagaceae bacterium
ATTGTCCGTTTAAAGTGACCACTACTTTACCCCGGGTATGGCCGGTTTCCACCTGGCGGTGGGCTTCGGCCATATCGGCAAACGGGTAGCTGGCGGCCACTTCCGCCCGCAGCCGGCCGTCCTGCAGCAGGCTGCTGAGTTCCGCCATATCGGTACCGCTGGACTGTACCAGGTATCCCCAGGCTTTCTTTCCTTCTGCTGTTGCCTGTTGGCTCAGCGCCTCGGGCATGCCGAGGATGGAAACGAGGCGTCCGCCCGGCTTCAAGGCCTTCAGGGAACGGGCAAGGTGGTCTCCGCCAACGGCATCCAGTATCACGTCAAAGGGAGCCGCTGCTTCTTCAAATGCCGCTGAGCGGTAATCGATCAGCTCTTCAGCACCGAGCCTACGCAGGAATTCATGATTGGCAGTCGAAGCCGTTCCTGAAACAGAGGCACCGAGGTGCCGTGCGATCTGGACGGCAAAATGCCCTACGCCTCCGGCAGCGGCATGGATCAGGACGCGTTCCCCCGGCCTGACCTGTGCCTGGTGCACCAGCACTTGCCAGGCCGTGAGGGCGGCCAGGGTGGCGGCTGCCGCTTCTTTATGATTGATGGACGAAGGCTTGAGGGCAAAATGACCGGCAGGCGCTGCCACGTATTCCGCATAAGCCTTGCCGTGACCCGGAAAACGGACCATGCCGAATACTTCCTGCCCCACGGAAAACCCGGTGACCGCCGGCCCGGTGCGGATCACTTCACCGGAAATATCCCAGCCAAGGATCACGGGACCGTCTTCTTTCAGTTTGGCAAACAGGGCTTTGCCCTGCCGGGTCTTGACATCCACGGGATTGATGCTGATGGCCTTGACGCGCACCAGCAGTTCATCGGCTGCCGGTTCCGGCTCCGGTACCTGCCGCAACTGCAGGGCTTCCGGAGCGCCTCCTTCTTCCAGAATAAATGCTTTCATCTTTCGATCTGTTTAGAAAGCAAAGGTGCGGTGGGAAAAAGGATCGGCTGCGGTAAGGAAAAAGGATAAAATGGTAAGATGCGGGGAAAGCCGCGGAAAAAAGGAAACCTTTGTAGCTTAGCAACACAACGGCCACCATGATCGAGCAGAGTTATCAGCCCTTCGCCATCGAGCAGCGTACCCTGGACCAGTGGGAAAAGCGCCCGCATGCGCATAACTTTTTTGAACTGGTATTTATCGAGGAGGGGCGGGGAAGCCAGTGCATCAACAGGCACCGCTATTGTTACTGCCCCGGGAGCATCTTCCTGCTGCCGCCGCTGGATTGCCATTCCTTCCGCATCGAAGAGCCGACCCGTTTTGTATTCATCCGGTTTACGGGCCAGTTTTTCGGGAAAGGTGAAGCCGGTTCCATCGATTACAGCGAATGGTTCCACCAGCTGCATTACATCCTTTCCAGTTACAATAAGATCCCCGGCGAGATCATCCGGCGCGAAGGAGATAAGACACACCTGCAACTGCTCATCCGGGGAATCCTGAAGGAACACGAAACCGGGGATGCCTATTCCCGCAACATCCTCCGCAGCAACATGGTCTCGGTGCTCAATATCCTTACGCGCAACGTGGAACAGATCCTGATTCATTCGGTGCCGGGAGAGCGTTCGCTCGGACAGATCCTGAGCTTTATCCAGCACCACCTGCATGACCGCGAACAGTTGAAGCTGGATGCTCTCGCCCGGCGTTTTCATATTGCCCCTTCCTATTTCGGAGAATATTTCAAACGCAATACCGGCGAAAGCCTGCAGGATTACATTATTAAATCACGGCTGAAGATCGCGGAAGCGCGGATTGTCCATGCCCGCAAATCGCTGAAGGAAACGGCCCTGGAGCTGGGCTTTACCGACAGCAGTCACTTGGCGAAAATGCTGAAGAAATACGGTACGCGGCTGCCCCGGAAACGGGCTGTGCCTGCCGCATAAAAAAAGCGGATCCTGGATCCGCTTTTTTTAATCATTCTGGTCGATGGCCCGGTCCGATTCCTTGTCGAGGTCGGCGTCGACCTGCTGTTTTCCTTTCTGCGTTTCGGCCACGAAATTTTCGGTATCCCCCGGTGTTTCTTCACCCGGTGCTTTATCAATTCCCTGGGGACCATGGTGCCGGTTATCCAGTTCGTTGGGCTGGCCGGAAGGGTTGCCGGTCTGTTGGTTTCTATCTTCCATAAATAGGTATTTTTAAAGATTACGATCCATCCCTAACAAATTCATGCCACAGCATGGCCGTCTGCCAGCCGCTGCGCCAGTTCATCAACCAGGGCTGCCTGCGCCGGATTGATCTTTTCCATCGCCTCCTCCAGGCGAAACCACCCGCCTTTGTCCACTTCCGGGATGGTGATCCATTTGCCCGACCGGTAAGGCCATTCCATCCGCATTGTATTGGAGCGGATGGCTGCAGCATCGAGGTCACCACCGGCGGCCCAGGCAAATACCAGCTTGCCGGCTTTCTGACGAATGGGCTGCAGGGCAACAAAAGGGCCGGACGGGGAAAAGCCCGTTTCCTCCCGGAACTCCCGCAGGGCGGCGGCCAGGGGTTCCTCACCGGGACCGAATTCACCTTTGGGGATGGTCCAGGCACCGGTTTCCCGGCCGGCCCAGAACGGACCGCCGGGATGGACGAGGAAATATTCGGGCTCCTCGCGTATCCGGTACAGCAGGATGCCGGCACTTTTTCGGGGCATGGGCTGGTTATTCGGCAGTACAGGTGTCAAATGATGTTCCAGGCAAACGTGCTCTTTCCCCGGAAGCGAACGCATGCTTCCGTGCAGGAACACCCGGCAGGCATCCACGGATCAGTTTGAGCTCCTAATTGTGCCTGGTGCCGGACGGTTATGCGTTCGGTGAAGCCAATATTCAAGTGCCTGCCCGGGTGTACCGGCGGTTACCGGTATGTATTAAGACGGTGCATAATCAAAAGGACTGCTTCTGTTGATCCGGGGACCGGAACGCAGAAGGAGAAAGACTTGTTATCGGTTTGGTTTTGTCCTTCAAGCGGAAAAAGGGGTACAATGATTGCTGGAAATAGGGTGAACGTAAAGCGTTGCATATGGAAGATTTTCGTGCGGTTGATTTTGACGAGCGGGAACTTACCTGTCCCAAGTGTGGCTGGCAGGGAAAAGGCGACGAAGCTCATATCATCGATTTCTACGGTGTTTCCAAGGTGCAGGAGGTGCATTGCCCGAATTGCGACCGCCTCATCGCCAACCTGCGCAAAGAGCCCCGGAGCCCAGGCCCGTTTTAAACGTTCAACAATCCCTTATTTGTTGTTAAATAGGGCGTTAGCCGCAATTTCAGCCCTTTTATTGCAGTTAAGGAGCACACACTAAACATTCCAGAACACCTATGCGGCACTACTCCATCCTGCTGGCGGCTTTACTGGCAACCAGCCTTTTTTCCTGCAAAAAAGATACGGATACGCTGGCACCGGAAACCCCGGTGGCCCCTCCCGCCACCGACAAAATGAAAGATTCGGTGGCGCTTATTGCAAGGGACCTTTACCTCTGGTACGACCAGATCCCGGCGGGTTTCGATCCGCAGAGCTATGACGATCCCAATGAAATCATGACCGCTCTGCGGCAATACAGTACGGAACCGGGATTCACCGGCCCGGTGGATCGCTGGAGCTTTGCCATGGACCAGGCTGCCTGGGATGATATTTCCAGCGGCATTTCCGGCGATTTCGGACTGGGTGTTTTTTTCCGCCAGGCCACCGACCTGCGGGTAAAGCATGTGGAAGCCGCATCGCCGGCCGGCCGTGCAGGTATCCGCCGCGGCTGGCGCATCAAGGCCATCAACGGCAATACGGGCATCAGCAGCAGCAATACCGATTTCGTTGTGGAAACCGTATTCAACAGCAGCAGCACAAAATTTACGTTTGAGAAGCCAGACGGCAGTACTTCCGACATCACACTGAATGCGGCTACCTACCGGGAGCAGCCGGTAGTTCTGGATACGGTGTATTCCGTAGGCGGAAAAAAAGCCGGCTATTTCGTATTTAATTCATTCCTGGGCGACACGACCCAGATCTACAACGAGTTTAACCGTGTCTTCAACCGCTTTGCCGGCGCCGGGGTAACCGACCTGATCGTAGACCTTCGCTACAACGGTGGTGGCTATGTGTCGGTGCAAAGCAAACTGGCCAATTACCTCGTGCCGGCTTCCGGCAACGGTGGACTGATGATGCGCCAGCAATTCAACAACCGGTACAGCGAATTCAATGAAGATGAAAACTTCCGGAAGCTGGGTAACCTGAATGTAAACCGGATCTTTTTTATCGTCAGCAAAAGCACGGCTTCGGCCAGCGAGTTGCTGATCAACAACCTGCAACCCTATGTGGATATTCAGGTGGTTGGTCCGGCCAGCACCTACGGAAAGCCGGTAGGTTATTTCCCGATTCCCGTGGGCAACTGGTATATTTTCCCCGTTTCCTTCCGGACGGTGAATAAAAGCGGACAGGGCAATTATTTCGGGGGCATACCGGTGAACGGGCAGGCCGCTGATGGGCTGGACAAAGACTGGGGCGATGTAACGGAAAGCAGCCTTGCCAGCGCGCTGTCCTATATTTCCAGCGGGTCCTTCCGTACGGTTATCGCAGCCCGCGGAGCCCAGCAGCGCTCAGAGGTGATCCCCGGAAACGCCACACTCGAAGAACGTACCTTCAAGGGTGCGGTGGATACCCGGGCCCGCTTCCGTTGATGAATGATATAACTTATTGGAAGTCCCGGTTACCGGGACTTTTTTTATGCCTGAAAAAGAAGCCCCTGTGGACACAGGGGCTTTCACCAAAACTAACTGCTATTATATGCCTGCAAAATTGAGGGTTCGGAGGCTTATCAGCAATAAGCAATAACACTTAACCGGTGCATTATTTCATCGCTGTATGCAATCGTTTTTGAATATAAAAAGCTGGTGTCGTACTTTTCAGGTTGCGGCCGGTAGACAGGCTGGCCGTAGTTTTTTCATCCATTTATATCCTATGCGTATTGCCTCCATACCACCGAATGAGCAGGAACGGTTGCAGGAACTTTACCGGTACCGTATTCTGGATACCGATGCAGAAAAAGATTTTGACCACCTCGTTGAATTGGCTTCTCTTATCTGCGGCAGCGAAATGTCGGTCCTTTCCCTCATAGACCGCGACCGCCAATGGTTCAAGGCCCGTATCGGCCTGAGCGGAACGGAAACGAGCCGGGAAACCGCTTTTTGTTCGCACACCATTCTTCAGGACGAGGTACTCGTAGTCAGCAATGCACAATCCGATGAACGTTTCTCCAGCAATCCCTCCGTTACCGGTGATCCTTTCATCCGGTTTTATGCCGGTGCGCCAATCATTTCGGAGCGGGGGTTCAAGCTGGGTACGCTATGTGTGTTTGATAACCATGAGCGGCCGTTTCTCCCGCACCAGGAAGAAGCCCTGAAGCGGTTATCGCGGCAGGCCGCCATCCTGATGGAGCTGCGGTTGAAAAATGAGCAATTGCAGGCTTTTGCTGCCGAACAGGAGCAGTTGAAAAGCAAAGCCGATGCTGCGGCCCGGGCACAGGAACAGTTTCTTTCCACGATGAGCCATGAAATCCGCACCCCGCTCAACGGCATACTCGGGCTCACCAACCTGCTTCTGCTGGAGCAGCCGCAACCTCACCAGGCCGAATACCTGAACGCACTTAAGTTCGCCGGCGACAACCTGTTAACCATCGTCAATGATATTCTCGACTATAATAAAATCCAGTCCGGAAGCATAGAGCTGGAACGCGTGCCCTTTGACCTGCAACAGCTGCTGCACCAGGTCCAGCGGGGGCACAAGGTTGCTGCCGGGCAAAAAGGTATTACCCTGCTGGCGGAAGTAAGCCCGGGCCTGCCCGCACGGGTGATCGGTGACCCGAACCGGCTGACCCAGGTCCTGAACAACCTGATCGGCAATGCGGTCAAGTTTACCAAGGAAGGGGGAGTGACCCTTCGGGTTACCCAGGGGGCACGCGCCGCCGGGAAGATCCGCCTGGTCCTGTCGGTTTCCGATACGGGTATTGGCATCCGGCCCGATCAGCTGGAATCCATTTTCCACCGGTTCACGCAGGCAAATGCAGGCATCAGCCGCGAATACGGGGGAACGGGACTGGGCCTGGCTATTGCCCGGCGTCTTGTTCAGCTAATGGGTTCAGATATTGAAGTGGAATCAATACCGGGCAGCGGGTCCACTTTCCGCTTCGGGATCGACCTGGCCGTGGCAGAGGCCAGTCCTGCAGCCCCCGGAAATACCGCTGCCGTCTCGACTTCCTTTCCGGGAATGCGGGTGCTGCTGGTGGAAGACCAGCGCATCAATGTGATGGTTATGGAAAACCTGCTGCGTCGGTGGGAAGTGATCCTGGATCATGCCGAAAACGGGGCGGTTGCCCTGGAGAAGCTGGCCGTACAGAAATACGACCTCGTGTTCATGGATATGCTCATGCCGGTAATGGATGGGGTAGAGGCCACCCGGATCCTTCGTGAAACGCATCACTACCGCGGCCCCATCGTGGTGGTCACTGCAGATGCCTTTGTTCAGCAACAGGACAAATGGGAAGCCATGGGCTTCGACGATTTTATCCTGAAGCCCTTCCATCCCGTTAGCCTGATGGAAAAACTGGATAAGTACCGGCCGTTACACGGGAACAGAAACTGACTTATTTCGGATAACGGTTCCGCTAAACCGCTGCCTTCCGGCAGTTGCCGTCAATCAACGGTTCAACGGATCCCTTACCGGCTGAAAGGAATCAGCGGTCATTTTCGGCAATCACCTGCTGGAGTTCCGGTTCGGTTTCTTTCACCCATTGGGGGATGGATTCTTCCCGTATGGTCCAGGTGTTGTCTTTCCGGCCCATGCTGAACTGGATGCGGTTGCCGCGGTCGTCACTTACATCTACATGAAAATAGGGGTCATCGCTCTGAACGGCGACTTTGCGGAAGTTGAATTCACGCAGGCGGCCGGAAACTTTCACCAGCCGGGTGAATGCTACGTTACGGGAAAACTGGAGGATCATCGGATCGTTTCGCGCCCCATAACAAGCATTGTGCTGGGTTCTCTTAACAAAACCTTAATGTTATCCTTTATCGTTCATCTGGGCTTTTAAAAAACTGCACAGGCCTGTTCTGAATTGGCATGCCTTTTACACCTTCTTTCCTAAAAAACATATGGCACGAAACAATGCAGGTGATAAAACCAAAATGAAGGGCCTGGAGCCTTCTGAAGGAAGCGGCCGGGCCGGTGCGCCCCAGGATCCCCGCGAACAGCAAGCCGAACCGGAAGAAGGGTCGGTACGGCAGGTTCATGACCAGGGCGGCCGGGAAGAATTCGGTGATGAATACGAAACGGCTCAGGACGATGAAATGGCGGAAAACGAAGCCCGTACGGAAAGCGAAAATCAAACCACCTGACGGTGGCGCATAAAAAAAGCCTCAGCTTACACTGAGGCTTTTTTTATGCGCGGAAGGCTGCTTATGCTTTGGCCGGAACAAACATCCGGGCGGCCGTCCGCTGATCATGTCCGTAAATATCATTGCGGAACTGCAGGCGGCCCTGCTCATCCACCCAGGCCGTCAGGTAAGTAATGTTGACCGGAACCCCGTTTTCCAGTTTTACCGTTTGCTCCTGCCCGCTGTTCATGGCCTGACGGATCCGTTCCGGCGTCCAGCCCGGCACCGATTGCAGCAGGTGGGTAGCCAGCTTTTCGGCATCAGCCACACGGATACAGCCATGGCTCAGCGCCCGCTGGTCGCGGTTGAAAAGGCCCTTGTCCGGGGTATCATGCAGGTAAATGTCGTAGCTGTTGGGGAACAGGAATTTCACCCGTCCCAGCGCATTGTCTTTTCCGGGTTTCTGCCGGATGACGGGTACATCGCCCTTATCGTTCACGACCTCCATATTGCGCTGAGAGAGGTATTGCTTGTTGGATTTCATGGCCGGCAGGATCTCGTTTTGTACAATGCTGGCCGGGATATTCCAGTAAGGACTGAACACGATCTGGTTCAGTTTACCCGAGAACATAACCGTATTGGCGCCTTCCTTCCCCACCACGACTTCCATGTCAAACGCTTTACCGGAGTCGGCATAGTAATGCAGCATATAAGAGGGGATATTCACCTGGATGGCCTTTCCGTTGGAGGGCTCCGGCATCCACAACAGGCGGTTCATGTTCACGAGGAGCTGCTGCAGCCGCTGCTCTGCCGGGATGTTCATCACCTGTACGAGGGAGTCATTCACCATACCATCCTCACGGAAACCATGCCTTGCCTGGAAGGACCGTACAGCAACTATAAGGGAATCATTATATACAGCGCTGGTATCCTTTCCGGTGTAATCCCCCGAAAGCTGCAGCCGCTTTTTCAGCGCCACAACAGCCGGGTGGGAGCGGCCTTTCACCAGCTTTATTCCGGCCAGGTTCACCGGTTGCCAGCCCCCTTTACGCACCAGGTCGGCATACCGCGAAAGCTCGGTCTGCATCCGATCATAGGCCTGCTGCTCCGAGGCATTCCTGTTGCTGCTGTCCGCGGTTGCAGGTGCCAGGTTGGGCTGGTCCGCTTCGCTTTTTGCCAGTGAATCTGCCAGTTCCAGTGCATTCATTTTACGGGCCGGCACAAAGGCCGTATACCAGCGGCGTCCCATCATTTCACGGGCGGCGCTGTTTCTGGCAAAGCGGATAAAGCGTTCGGTAAGCATGAGCTCCGCCTGCACGAATGAAGTGTCATTCCGGGCGATCCGCAACGAGTCATTGGCCGCCAGGCTGTCAATTCGGCCCTGCAGGGAATCCTCCCGGTTGCGCTTTGTTCCCTCCGAACGGACGGAATCGCGCAGGGTCCAGAGGCCGCGACCCTGTTCGGTCATGCCATCAGAAGCAAACCAGGCATACTGCAGGTTGCGGGCGTTATAGAAATTGCGCAGGTCCCGGGCCATCGAATCATTCAGCTGCCGGTTCCGGATAAATTGCTCGATATAGGTACTGTCCAGGAAAAGGTCGCTGTAGGCATTGGCTTCCGTGATGCCGGCGTCCCTTTCGATTACGGGGAGATTGGCCCGGGCCGAATCCTTCGCTTCATGGGCAGCGTCATTTTTAAACATGCCGCCGATCTCCTGGCAGGAGGCCAGGATCAAACCCAGCCCTAAACCTGCAAACACTAGCTTTTTCATACCCCATGATTTACAAAAGCTGTGCCTTTACGTACTTGTTTGCTGCCCGGTTCCGGTCCTTTTACTGGATGAAGCGCACTTTACGGATCAGTCCACCTTCGATGGTGTATACCGCCACGGCATAAACGGGCTTCGGGCCGAAGCCATATACCTCTTCATGATCGATCACGGTATTTCCCTGCACAATGCGGTTTTTCAGTACGCAGAAAAGCCCGGGTGTCCGCTTCAGGAAAGCGTACGCTTCCCGCATGGCCTGTTTGCCCTTCAGCTGCAGTTTGTCCGGGTATCCGTAAATCTCCACGTCTTCGGCATAGGGCCGGAGGAAGGCCTCGAGGTCGTGCGCATTGTAGGCATTCAGCTGTTCCTGCGCCAGGGCTTCCGGTGTATGAAGAATGAGCGAATCAGGCTCCCAGGCAGTCCCGTTCCGGATTACCCGGTGGATGCGGTTCCACTGCGCCAGGTCTTCCAGCGGGTTTCCGTCCAGCAATACGAGGTTGCCGCGCTTACCTTCCGCAACAGTGCCCCATTCCTTTTCCCGGCCCAGGGCGCGTGCACCGTTCAGGGTGGCTGCCTCCAGCAACTCGGCAGGTGTAAAGCCTGCTTCTTTCAGGGCACGAAGTTCCTGGGGATAGGAGCCAACGTGCTGGGTGCCGATATTGCCGGCATCCGTGCCTACCGCGATCCGTACGCCGGCTCGGCGCATCCGTTGCAGGTTCAGGCGCAGCAGGGAATCTTCCCGGTCAAACGCCGCACTTCTTTCCCTGATCATTTGTTGATAACGGGTAGCCAGCATGGTGTCGGGAAGGTGCTCCAGGTCGCGCACCGAACCGAGGGGAACGGGATGTGCGTGCTTCAGGTCTTCCGGCGTGAACCGGTAATTGCCGCCCAGGGCTTTCCGGTAATTGCCCCCGACCGTAAGCGTGGGGCTGACCACCACGTTTCGTTCTTTCAGCATGTGTAAAAAGGCATCATTCACCGGTTCATTGTCGATACCATGCACCAGGAAATCGGCGCCGGCCTCCACCGCCAGCCGGGCCGTCACCTGTTCGGTGGCATGCACGGCCGTCCTTAAACCATGGCGGCGCGCTTCTTCAATGGCCGCCCGTACCAGGGGCTGCAGTTTCCGGGCCCCTTCTTCCGTATTTTGTTCCAGCACAATGTACCAGATCTTGATAAAATCGGGGCGGGCCGGCAACTGTTCCCGTACGAGCCGGCGCGCATCCTCTTCGGTTTTCATTTCGGCAAAAGGGGCATCCTTTCCCAGATCTTTGTATTCCGGGGGCAACCAGGTGGTCAGGAGCGGACCGGTCATGTATACAGCCGGGGTAAAGGGTAGTGCGGCCATTGAATCCCGGAGGCGCAACAGGTTCAGGGTGGCGCCGACATCTGCCACGGAAGTAATGCCCGCAGCCAGGTACCGGCGCAGCAGCCCTTCCATATGCTCCTGGGTCCAGCGGATTTCCGCAGCATAGGGGCGGTACGACCTGAGGTCAATGACGTCCGGACGGGTATACAGGCCGCCGCTCTGGAAAAAATGTACATGGGCATCCACAAATCCCGGTACCAGGTATTTACCGGTTCCGTCCAGGACCTGTGTGCCGTCGGGCAGCTTATAGGCACGGCCGCGGCCGGCATACCGGATAAAGCTGTCGAGCACGACAACGGTCTGGCCGGGCAGGATCCGTTTCTTTTCCACGTCCACTACATTTACATTCCGGATCAGAACCTGTGAAATGGCAGCACTGCAGGAGGTACACAGCAATAGGAAAAACAAAAAGCGGCGGCAAATCATAGCTTTTTTGGGAATCAAGGTAGGTAATTTCCGCCGGCCGGTCTGGTATGGAAATTTTACCGTTTCCGCAAACGGAAACACAAAGATGAACCTCATCGATTTCTTCCTGCTGGCGGTGATCCTGCTGGCCATGTGGGGTGGCTACCGCCGCGGATTCATACTGGGCGCCCTTAACCTGCTGACCTGGCTGGTCAGCCTTTTTTTCGCGTTCATGTGTTATGGTTTTGTGGCCGGCTGGCTGGAAACCTACTGGCCTTCCCTTGGTGCCTGGACCCAGCCGCTGGCCTTCCTGGGTACCCTGTTCCTGCTGCTGACCATCCTGTCTTTTCTGTTTGGCCGGATTGCCGCCGCCCTGGGTGCCGATGTGCATACGCACGGCATCAACCGGTTCCTCGGACTGGCGCCGGGATTTGTAAAAGGATTGGTATATGCAGTTGTTTTTTCGGCATTGCTGCTGTCCCTTCCTTTGTCCGACAGGCTTTCCGCTACCATGCGCGAAAGCAGCATGGCCTCCGTATTTGCCGTCGGCGCCGACTGGATGAATGAAAAGCTGGCTCCTGTGTTCAATGATGCCATCAGCCGGACCATGAATAAAATGACGGTCAAGCCGGACTCCGATGAAACGGTGAACCTCCGGTTTAAAGTGACCGATCCCAAAGTGCGTGCCGACCTGGAAGCCCAGATGCTGGACCTTGTGAACGAGGAGCGGCGCAAGGCCGGGCTTCCGCCGGTAAAGGCCGATCCCGAAATGCAGGTGGTTG
>DATAGL010000043.1:0-4254 GCA_036263755.1 Chitinophagaceae bacterium
AACTGCTGCGTACGCCCGGCTTTTCGGTGCGCGGACTGCTGCGCCGGATGAACGTGCGGGTGGTCTGCACCACCGACGACCCGGCCGACAGCCTGGAGCACCACCGCCGGCTGGCTGAGGAAAATTTTGAGATCCGTGTGCTGCCCGCCTTCCGGCCCGACAAGGCAATGCAGGTGGGTGCGGCGGCGCCGTTCAATGCCTACCTCGGTAAACTCGAATCGGCCGCCAATGTATCGATTCACACTTTTGCCGATTACCTCGATGCCCTGAAAAGCCGACACGATTATTTCGGGTCGGCGGGCTGCTCCGTTTCCGACCATGGGCTGGAAGAAATGTACGCGGAAGACTATACCGAAGCCGAAGTGTCTGCCATCTTCGATATCATCCGCTCGGGCCGCGAACTGAGCCGCGCCCAATGCGTGACGTTCCAGTCGGCCATGCTCGAGCAGTTCGCGGTCTGGGACTGGGAGAAGGGCTGGGTGCAGCAGTACCACCTGGGTGCCCTGCGCAACAACAATACACGTATGCTGCAGCAGCTGGGCCCCGATACGGGCTGGGACAGCATCGGGGATTTCTCCCAGGGAAGAGCCCTGGCCCGTTTTCTCGACCGCCTGGACAGCCGCAACCAGCTCGCCCGCACCATCCTGTATAACCTCAACCCCGCCGATAACGAGCTCGTGGCCACCATGGCCGGCAACTTCAACGACGGCTCCGTGCCGGGCAAGATCCAGTACGGGTCGGCCTGGTGGTTCCTCGACCAGAAGGACGGCATGATCAAGCAGATCAACGCCCTGTCGAACATGGGCCTGCTGAGCCGCTTTGTGGGCATGCTCACCGACAGCCGCAGCTTTCTTTCCTTTCCCCGCCATGAATATTTCCGCCGCATCCTGTGCAACCTGTTCGGCGCTGAAATAGAGCGCGGTGAATTGCCGGATGACCGGCCCTGGGTAGGACAGGTGATCCAGGATATCTGCTACCACAATGCCGCCCGGTATTTCAACTGGCAGGAATCCGGCCGGCCGCAACCGATGGAAACAACCACCGTGTAATGATACCACCACCATTAAAAATTTTCTGACCATGACCCTGACCAGCCGCCTGGAACAAATGTTCGTTACCGAAGCGGAAGTACCGGAAGCATTCCGGCTTCCTTCGGAGATCCATCAGCGTGAATACCTGTCCAACGGCGCCCTCGTTCCCTGGAACGGCGCCGTGCATTCCGTATACTCGCCCATCTGTATCCGCACCGCCGAAGGCCTGGAGCGCAAGCTGATCGGTACCTATCCCGTATGCACCGAAAAGGAAGCGATAGAAGCCCTCGATGCCGCCGTTGCCGCGTACGACAACGGCCGGGGCGAATGGCCCACCATGGCCGTGGCCGACCGCATCCGCTGCGTGGAGCGCTTCACCCACAGCATGCTGCAGCAGAAGGACCTCGTCGTGAAACTGATCATGTGGGAGATCGGGAAATCTTATGCCGACTCCGTAAAGGAATTCGACCGGACAGTGGAATACATCTATGCCACCATTGATGCCCTGAAAGACCTTGACCGGCAGTCCTCCCGCTTCGAGCACGAGCAGGGCATCATCGCCCAGATCCGCCGCTCGCCCCTGGGCGTGGTGCTGTGCATGGGCCCCTTCAATTATCCGCTTAACGAAACTTTTACCACGCTGATCCCCGCGATCATCATGGGCAATACCCTGCTGTTCAAACCCCCGAAGCACGGCACCCTGCTCCATTACCCGCTGCTCAAAGCCTTCCAGGAAGCTTTTCCCAAAGGAGTGGTCAATACGATCTACGGCCGCGGAAACGCCATCGTTCCCGGGCTGATGCAATCCGGTAAAGTGAACGTGCTGACGCTCATCGGTTCCAGCAAAGTGGCCAACGAGCTGAAAAAGCTGCACCCGAAGGTCAACCGCCTCCGGGCCATTCTCGGGCTCGACGCCAAGAACGCCGCCATAGTAACAAAGCATGCCGACCTGAAGCTGGCCGTCCAGGAAACCGTGCTGGGATCCTTGTCGTTCAACGGGCAGCGCTGCACGGCCCTGAAGATCCTGTTTGTGCATAAAGACATCGTAGATGCATTCCTGGCCGCCTTAAACGAAGCCGTATCGAATGTGTCGTTCGGCATGCCCTGGGAAAAAGGGGTGATGCTGACCCCCCTGCCCGAACCGCACAAGCCGGATTACCTGCGCGAACTCATCGCCGATGCCGAAGCGCATGGCGCCCGCGTGGTGAATGAAAACGGCGGCGCTACCGTGGCTTCTTTCGTATACCCCGCGATCCTCTATCCCGTGAACGACCGGATGAAGATCTTCCGCGAAGAGCAGTTCGGACCGGTGATCCCCGTGGTGCCCTACGACGATCTCGACGAGCCGGTGCAATACATCATCGACTCCACGCACGGGCAGCAGGTCAGCATCTTCAGCTCGGATACCGGGGAAGTGGCTGCAGCCATCGATCCGCTGGTGAACCAGGTCAGCCGGGTGAACATCAACTGCCAGTGCCAGCGCGGCCCCGATGTGTTTCCGTTCACCGGCCGTAAGGACAGTGCCGAGGGCACCCTTTCGGTAGTGGATGCCCTGCGCTCGTTTTCCATCCGCTCGCTGGTGGCCACGAAGCTCAACGAGGCGAACAAGCAGCTGCTGAACGACATCGTGCACGGCCACCATTCCAATTTTTTAAGTACGAAGTATATTTTCTGATGAAGCCTGTCCTTTGCTTTGGCGAACTGCTGCTCCGGTTTTCCCCGGCCCTGAACGGAACCTGGATCCGCGAATCGGCGATGCCCGTGTATGTAGGCGGTGCCGAGCTGAACGTGGCCCGGGCCCTGGCGCGCTGGGGTGTTCCCGTTAGCTATGCCTCTGCGGCTCCCGACCATTACCTGACGGCCGAGATCCTGCAGTTCCTGCAGGGGGAAGGCGTGGATACGGCACCGGTGCACCGGTCGGGCAAACGCATCGGTACGTACTACCTGCCCCAGGGGGCCGACCTCAAAAATGCCGGCGTGATCTATGACCGGGCCCACTCTTCCTTCTGGGAACTGAAGCCGGGTATGCTCGACTGGGATGCGGTGCTCGAAGGAAAGGACTGGTTTCATTTCAGTGCCATCACTCCGGCGCTGAATGCGGGCCTGGCAGCCGTGTGCCGGGAAGGAGCGGCCGCTGCCCGGAGCAAAGGACTGTTTGTTTCGGTGGACCTGAATTACCGGGCCAAGCTCTGGCAATACGGGAAAGCACCCGACGCTGTGATGCCGGAGCTCACGGCTTTTTGCGACCTGGTGATGGGCAATATCTGGGCGGCGGAAAAAATGCTGGGCATAGCCCTGCCGCAGGGTTTTGAACCTAATAAGGAGGCGAGCCTGGAGCAGGCAGCCCGCACTTCGGAGGCGATCCGGAAAGGGTTCCCGCAATGCCGGGCCGTGGCCAATACCTTCCGCTTCGAAGAGCCGGAGGGCCTGCGGTATTACGCCACGCTGTTCCGGGACGGAGCATTGTCGGTTTCCGGGGAACACCGTACTTCCACTGTGGTGGACAAGGTAGGCAGCGGCGATTGTTTCATGGCCGGGCTGGTCTATGGCTACCGGCAGGAGTGGGGCGCGCAGGCGGTAATCGACTTTGCCGCGGCGGCGGCCTTCCGCAAACTTTTTATCCGGGGTGATGCCACTACGGCATCGGTCGAAGAAATCAAAAACCATATGCTTCATGTTTACTGAACAAGTAGTGCTGGAAGGCCTGCTGCGGCAAAAGCTGCTTCCGCTGTATTATCATGATGACGAAAAAGTGTCGCTTTCGGTGCTGCAGGCCCTGTACGATGCCGGCATCCGGCTGCTGGAGTATACCAACCGCGGGCCGCAGGCCCTGGACAACTTCAGGGCCCTGAAGCGGCTGCGCGATGCCCAAATGCCCGACCTTATCTTGGGCATCGGAACGATCAAGCATACGGCCGCGGCCCGGCAGTTCGTGGACGCGGGGGCCGACTTCGTGGTCTGTCCCTCTACAGATGCAGGGGTAGGGGCGCTTGTCCGGGAAGCCGGGCTGCTCTGGGTTCCGGGCTGCCTGACGGCCACCGAAATTGCCACGGCGGAAAACGCCGGCGCCACGCTGGTCAAGATCTTTCCCGGCTCGCTGGTGGGGCCGGGTTACATAAAGTCCATCCGCGATATTTTCCCCGGTATGCGGTACGTGGTTACGGGCGGGGTGGAGGCCGAACGGGCCAACCTGATGGAATGGTTTGCCGCCGGTGTATCGGCC
>DATAGL010000044.1:0-13780 GCA_036263755.1 Chitinophagaceae bacterium
GGCGTATAACGCAGGTAGGGCTTTACCACCTTTACGCCTTTGGGGAATTTCTTGATGGCATCTTCCGTGCTCACGGCGGGTACCACGATCACATCTTCGCCGTGCTGCCAGTTGGCTGGTGTGGCCACGCTGTGCTGGGCGGTCAGCTGCAGGGAGTCGATCACGCGCAGCACTTCATGGAAGTTGCGGCCGGTGGAAGCCGGGTAGGTGATCGTCAGCTTGATCTTTTTATCGGGACCGATCACAAACAGGGAGCGAACGGTAAAGTTTTCGGAAGAGTTCGGGTGGATCATGCCGTACAGGTTAGCCACTTCGCGGCTTTCGTCGGCAATGATGGGGAAGTCCACGTTGCACTCCTGGGTTTCGTTGATATCCTGAATCCAGCCCATGTGCTTGTCGAGCGGGTCCACGCTGACGGCCAGGACTTTCACGTTGCGCTGGGCAAAATCATCTTTCAGCTTGGCTGTGCGGCCCAGCTCGGTCGTGCACACCGGGGTATAGTCGGCCGGGTGGGAAAACAGGACGCCCCAGCTGTCGCCCAGGAATTCGTAAAAATCAATTTCTCCGGCAGTGGTTTGCGCCTTGAAGTTGGGCGCGGGATCACCAAGACGTAAAGACATATGGTATAGTTTAAACGGTGAATAAAAGAAAAGCAGGGCAAATATAAAGAACTCTACTCAAGAAGTAGACTAATACTTTCTTAATGTGGTATTGGCTCTTCGCCGCCGACAAGGTCCTGGAGCGTTTTGTTTTCCAGCACGTTCAGCGTGGCGTCGCGCACGCTTTCCATAATGCCGTGGAGGCCGCAGTTGTGCTCGTCGCAGTTCTTGCATTTCTGGTAAAAATAGAGGCTGACGCAGGGCAGCATGGCAATGGGCCCGTCCACCACGCGGATGACGGCCGCCACTTTGGTTTTGGAGGGGTGGTCACGGATGTAGTAGCCGCCTCCCTTGCCCTTCTTGCTCTCCAGGATGCCGGCCTTTTTGAGCTCCAGCAGGATGAACTCGAGGAATTTCAGCGGGATGTGCTTTTTTTCGGCGATCTCCGAAATGAGAACGGGTCCCTGGTTGTAGCGCTCCACCAGGTGCGTCAGTGCGCGGAAAGCATATTGGGCTTTTGACGAAAGCATGTAGAAAGGTAAGAATTATTCGGGTTGAATGATGATGCGGTAATGAATGGGGCTGTGCTTCTGCAGCATGGCCGCCACCCCGCAATACTTGTCCAGCGACAGCTCCACAGCCTTCTGCACCTTGTCGCGGTTTTCCTCCCCGGTACGCAGTGTGAAGGTCATGTGCAGGTCCTGGAACACGCGGGGCGTGCCGTCGGTCTGCTCCGTCTCCACGTCGATCTTCAGGTCGGCAAAGGGCACCCGCATCTTTTCCAGGATCATGACCACGTCGATACCCGAGCAGCCGGCCAGCCCGCTGAGCAGCAGCGACTTGGGATTGAACCCTTTCTCCCCGTCGATTTCAATGGTGGCCTTGCCGTTGGAGCTTTCGTAGGCTTCGCCGCCTTTCCAGATGGTGGTTGTCTTCATTATTTACGATTTACGGTGTACGATGTACGATGTAGTCTTCATTATAACCTGGTGCCTTCCTTCGCTATTCTTCACTCGACATTCCTTGTTCGATATTCCCTGCCTCCGGCAGAGGGGTTGCACGCAAAGACGCTAAGGTGCGCAAAGACGCAAAGGTTTTTATTAGACACGCTCTGTTGATTTGAACGTTGAATATTGCGCATTGAATATTGCTTATTTCCCTACTGATCAACCAAACTCCCAATTCCAAATTCCAAACCCCTTAATTCCCGTCCTCCTCCCCGTGCTTCCGGTTCTGCAGGATATTGTCCACGGTCCAGACAACGCCCTGCTCAAACGGATGCTGCCGCACGGGACAGGCCTTTTTGTCGCAGATGGGGCACTGAAAGTACTGGCAGCCGTCGGAGTGCACAAAGAGCTCGAGGCTTTCGCCGAAGTCGGTCCGGATCTCCTGGCCCAGGATGTCGATCTCTTCGTGCGCCTGGTTCACGTTGAAGTACCAGGGTACGGTCAGGTGGCAGTCCACGTGCAGTACGTTGCCGTACTTGATCACCCGCAGGTTGTGCAGGTCCACCCAGGCATCGCGCCGGTTGCGGTTCAGCAGGCCCACCATCCGGGTCAGCAGGATCATGTCGGCTTCGTCCATAATACCGGCGATCGATTTGCGCAGGATGCGGTAGCCCGTGAAAATGATGAAGCCGCCGAACCCGATGGCCACGGCGCTGTCGATCCACAGGTAACCAGTTGCCGAAATGAGCAGGAGTCCGCCGATGAGCGCGAAGGTGGAGTAGGCATCGGTCTGCAGGTGCCGGCCACTGGCAATCAGGGCCAGGGAATGATTGCCCCGCCCCTGCCGCAGCGAAAGGGTGCCCAGCAGCCAGTTGATCACGCCGGTGGCCCCGATGAGGATCATGCCCGTATCCAGCGCTTCGAGCACGCGCGGAAAGAACAGGTTGCGCACCGAGTTGTAAATGATGATGGCACCGGCCGACAGCACCAGCGTTCCCTCCACGGCAGCCGAAATGAATTCCGCCTTGCCGTGCCCGTACGGATGGTTCATATCGCGGGGCTTGGCCGACACGTGCAGGCTGTACAGCCCGATAAAGCCGGCCACCACGTTCACGATGCTTTCCAGCGCATCGGTCAGCACCGAAACGGAATGCGTCAGGTAATAGGCGGTAAACTTCACGACCAGCAGCAGCGCCGAGGCGATGGCGATCCAGCGCTGCAGCCGGATATTCTTCACTTGCTCCGTCAGGGGACTCTTCACCAGGGCCGGAATTGATTGGGTTAAACAAAAGCGTCGTAGCGGTCCTGGACGTATTTCCAGTTCACCACTTTCCACCAGTTCTGGATATAGTCGGGCCGCTTGTTCTGGTAGCGCAGGTAATACGCGTGCTCCCATACATCCAGGCCGAGCAGCGGGTATCCTTTCACCTCCGACACGTCCATCAGCGGGTTGTCCTGGTTGGGCGTGGAGCCGATGCGCAGCTTCTTGTCGCGGTCGATGAACAGCCAGGCCCAGCCGGATCCGAAGCGGTTCTTGCCGGCGTCGGTGAACTGGGTCTTGAAGGCATCAAAGGAACCGAAGGAAGCCGTCAGGGCGGAAGCCAGGGTGCCGGAAGGCGTGCCGCCGCCGTTGGGGGCCATGCATTTCCAGAAAAGCTCGTGGTTGTAGTGACCGCCGCCGTTGTTGCGCAGCTTGGTGGAGTATTTCGATACGCGGGCCAGCACTTCTTCCAGGGGCGCACTGGTATTTACGTTTTCCGCCTTTGCCGCATCCTGGAGGTTGGTGGCGTAGCCGGCCGCATGCTTGCTGTAGTGCAGCTCCATCGTCTGGGCGTCAATGGCTTCGTTCAGGGCATTGTACGCATAGGGCAGCGGCTGCTGCTGGAAAGGAGTCGGGAACTTGCCGGCGGGCACTTTGGCTGCCGTGCCGCAGGCGGTTAACAAAGCCGAGCCAAAACAAAGCCCCAGGCCGGCCTTGCCGGACTGAACCAGAAAATCACGTCGCGCTAAGGGTGCCATAAAAGAAATTTTGCCCGAAATTACGCAAAAGGCTTCTGCGGCGCTTTGCCGCGTTTGAGGAAGGCCCGGACCTTCCGCCCGAACCGGAAATAGGTTTCCTTATTGAAAAGCTGGGAATCGTGCATGGCCTTGTAGGTAAGGAAGATGCCTATGGGTACCAGGATAAAGGCGGCCAGCCACATGCCCGGGATCACGCCCATGGCCCCTTCCTTGGCTGATTTTTCGCCCGTGGTGCTCATAAAATAAAAGAGCATGAAAAAGGCGATGGCGAATACCAGCGGACTGCCCAGTCCGCCCTTGCGGATGATGGAACCCAGGGGGGCGCCGATGAGGAACAGGATGAGGCAGGCCGAAGCCAGGTAAATCTTTTTATGCCATTCGATGCGGTGCACCCGCAGGTCGCGCTGGTGGTCCTTGTACATCGACAGCACCACTTCGTTGTTGATGCGCATGCTGCCGGCGAAGTTGGCGGCGCTCTGGTTCACCTGCGTTTTCAGCGAATCGGGGATCAGGGCATCGACCGACTTTGCCCTGGGCAGGGCCATGGGCTTTTTCCAGGTGGAATCGAGGAACCGCACAAAGGCGGCCACACCCAGCACATCGCGGCGCATCCGTGTGCCGAAGGCGGTGTCCTGCTTCTGTATGGAATCGATGGCCCGCTGAAGCTGGCGCATGGACAGCATCCGCTGGTTGTTTTTATACAGGCTGTCGGAAGAGCGTTGGAACTGGAACTGGCTCAGGTCGAACTGCTTTTTGTATTCCTTGAAGCCCAGGCGGATGAACTCCGTATTGGGCGTGGAGCGGTTGCCGCGCTCCTGGTAGCGGGTGCCGTTGCGCAGGATGAATTCAAGGAACCGCTTGTTGTCGGAAAGGCGCATCACCCCGTCGGAGGCCACGATGAAGTTGTCCTGCAGCATATTATTCTGCTCGTAGATGATGACATCGCGGATCACCGTATCGTTCTTTTCCTTCTTGCCGATCTTGATGGCAAAGCCGTCGATCTTGTCGTAAAACACCCCTTCCTTGATGTCGAAGGAGGGCGAGGTGTTCACGATGGAGTAAAGCAGGGTCTTTGATTTGAGGTTGGCGACCGGGATGATGTTGTTGCCGAAGAGGAAAGCGATGCCGCAGATAAGGATCGTGATGACGAACAGGGGGCGCATGAACCGGAGCAGCGAGATGCCGGCCGACTTGATGGCCACGAGCTCGTAGCTTTCCCCGAGGTTGCCGAAGGTCATGAGCGAGGACAGGAGCACGGCCAGCGGAAGGGCCAGCGGCACCAGCACGGCGCTCTGGTACCAGATGAACTCCAGGATCACGCCCGTGCTCAGCCCCTTGCCCACGAAATCGTCGATCCACAGCCAGAAGAACTGCATGACCAGCACCAGCAGGGTCACGAAGAAGGTGGCCAGGAAGGGTCCCACAAAGGCTTTGATGATCAGCAGGTCTAATTTCTTGAACAAGCGGGGCGGCTTTAAATAATACTTTTGCGAATGGCCTCAAAAATACAGCTTTCCCCCGCTGAGGAAGAACTGATGCGCGACGCGGCGGTGATTTTAACGAAGAATGAAGTTTTGCGGAAGGTGTGGCTGCTGCTGGTAGAAGTCCAGGAAGGGCTGCACGACCGCGCCGAAGGGCGGTACGGGCGGCAGGGCGTGCTGGCCGTGCCGGCCAAGATCTCGCGTGGGGAAAACTACCGGGGCCTCCCCTACCTCGTGCTGGATTACCCGCGCTATTTTTCCGGTGACGACATGTTCGCGGTCCGCTCCTTTTTCTGGTGGGGCCATTTTTTCAGCAGCACCCTGCACCTCGCCGGCCGCTGTGCCGCGGCGCACCGGGCGGCCCTGGAAGAAGCCCTGCCGGCGCTGGGGGCGGCCGGCTATTCCCTGCACACGGGCAACGACCCCTGGCAGCATCATTTCGGACCGGATAACTATACCCCGATCGGGGAGCTTAGCCCGGAAGCCGGGCGGCAGGCGCTGGCGGCACGTCCTTATATAAAAATTGCTGCAAAATGGCCCCTGGAAGCGTGGCCTTCTGCAGCAGACGTGCTGACCCGGAGCTGGGAGCGGCTGATGGACCCGTGCGGGCCTAATTGCTGCCCAGGCGGTGAAACAGGTCCTTGACCTGGTAGTCCCACAGCATGCTCTGGTCTTTTATTTCCTTTTTTTCGGCAAAATCCTTAATCACCAGGATGGTCTGGTTGGTCACTTCCGATTTTTCGATCCGGAACTCGAAATACTCGGAGTCCGGGGCGTGCGACCAATGGAAACGGATAAACTTTTCCTCCTCGCTTTCCAGCACGTCGGCATGCTCGGTGCTTCCGTTCCAGGAAAAACTGAACACTCCGTCCCGCTCATCTACCTTGTCGGCGAACCATTCCTGCAACCCTGAAGCCGTGGATAGGAATTCATATAAGATTGCAGGCGAACACCGGACCGGGTATTCCAAAGTATACAGTTGCTTTTTAGTCATCGTTTCAAATATAAGCGGTTTCGAAGGGCTGCAATAATAGAAAAATAAATGGATCGTCAAAATAAATTTTCCCCGTTTGTAAAGCGTGAAAACCTGCTAAAACGATAAGTTTCTTAACGTTTTCCAAAAATATTTTTTGTTCATATAGGCCATTTTCCTAATTTGGATATAGGATTGGCTTCGGCCAACGTGTCAGCAACCAGAACTTGTGATGAGTATTTCGGGAATAAAATACCAAAACTAACTAATAACCTGAATCTCAAATACCATCTTAAAACCATCCTATGAGCATGCGTCAGCTAAAGATCACGAAGTCTATTACGAATCGTGAATCTCAAAGTCTCGAAAAGTACCTCCAAGAAATTGGTAAGGTCGAGCTAATTTCCCCTGAAGAAGAAGTCCGCCTGGCCACCCTCATCAAGCAGGGCGACCACAAAGCACTGGAACGCCTGACCAAGGCCAACCTCCGCTTCGTTGTGTCGGTAGCCAAGCAGTACCAGAACCAGGGCCTTTCCCTTCCCGACCTCATCAACGAAGGCAACCTGGGCCTGATCAAGGCTGCCCAGCGTTTCGATGAGACCCGTGGCTTCAAGTTTATCTCCTACGCCGTTTGGTGGATCCGCCAGTCCATTCTGCAGGCCCTGGCCGAGCAGGCCCGGATCGTGCGGCTGCCCCTGAACAAAGTAGGCCTCACCAACCGGATCCAGAAAGCCTATTCGCAGCTGGAGCAGGAGTTTGAGCGCGAGCCCTCCGCCGAGGAGCTGGCCGAAGTGCTGGACATGGACCTCGACGAGGTGACTTCCACCCTGGGCATCAATGCCCGGCACGTAAGCGTGGACACCCCCCTGTCGGAAGGCGAGGAAAGCACCCTGCTCGACGTGCTCATCAACCCCAATGCGGAGCGTACCGACGCCGAGCTGGAATACAAGCAGTCGCTGAAGGTGGAGATTGACCGCTCCCTGCAAACGCTCACCGAGCGCCAGAAGGAAGTGATCTGCTATTTCTTCGGGATCGGGGTGGACCACCCGCTGAGCCTCGAGGACATCGGCGAGAAGTTCAACCTCACCCGCGAGCGTGTGCGGCAGATCAAGGACAAGGCCATCACCAAGCTGCGGACTACGCAGAAGTGCAACCTGCTCCGGAGCTACCTCGGCAACTAAATCACTGATTACACAGATGGGCGCTGATGGCGCTGATTTTAATAGAAGTGGGCATCTTTGGATGGCCACTTTTTTTTATCGCGTTCAGGAACTGATGTTCAGGGTTTCCATTGGGAACGGAGAATAAAAACGGGTCTCCTCAGTGATTTTCCCTTGTTGCAGGAGCCGGGTGTAAGTATCATTGACCATGATTAAGGAATCCTATCAGCACAGTGCCTTGACCGCTACCATCATCGGGGCGGCGATGAAGGTGCACAGGCACTTGGGCCTGGGTTTTCCGGAAATCTTGTATCACAAAGCCTTGATCAGAGAGCTTTCAGTTATTGGCCTGATGGTTTCGTCGGAAGTGGAGAAAGCCGTTTATTATGAAGGGGTGCTGCTGGGAAAACGCAGGCTGGATCTGGTTGTAGAAGATAAAGTCCTGATTGAGATCAAGGCCGGCAGTGAGCTGACCAGCAGCGCGGTGGCCTAAATCCTGAATTATTTAAGAATATTTGATTTTGAAATCGGATTACTCCTGAACTTTGGCGCCGAAAAGCTTCAGTTCAAGCGACTGATTAATACAAAGAATAAAGGACGTTTCTGATTCGTTATCAGCGTCATCAGTGTTCATCTGCGAAATCTGTGATTTATGTTTGAATCGTTACAGGAGAGGCTGGAAGGTGCCTTTAAAAACCTGAAGGGTGAGGGAAAAATCACCGAGCTGAACGTGGCTTCCACCGTGAAGGAGATCCGCCGGGCCCTGGTGGATGCCGACGTGAACTATAAAATTGCCAAAGAATTTACCGATACGGTACGGGAAAAGGCCGTGGGCGAAAAAGTGCTCAATGCCATCTCCCCCAGCCAGCTGATGGTCAAGATCGTCAGCGACGAGCTCATCCACCTTATGGGGGATACCGCGGCCGATTTCAATGCGAAGGGCGCCCCGGCCGTGGTCCTTATTGCCGGCCTGCAGGGCTCGGGTAAGACCACCTTCTCGGGCAAGCTGGCCAACTACCTGAAAAAGCGCAAAAGCCTGTCACCCCTGCTGGTGGCGGCCGACGTTTACCGCCCGGCGGCCATGGAGCAGCTCCGGGTGCTGGGCGAACAGATCGGCGTGGAGGTGCACCTGGAGCCGGAAAACAAGAACCCGGTGGAAATAGCCCAGAATGCGATCCGTGCCGCCCGGACCAAGGGCCGCAACGTGGTGATCATCGATACGGCCGGCCGCCTGGCGATTGACGAGGCGATGATGACCGAGGTGTCGAACATCAAGGCGGCTGTAAACCCGCAGGAGATCCTGTTCGTGGTGGACAGCATGACCGGCCAGGACGCGGTAAATACCGCCAAGGCCTTTAATGACCGCCTCGACTTTACCGGCGTGGTGCTCACCAAGCTCGACGGCGATACCCGCGGCGGGGCGGCGCTTTCCATCAAATACACGGTGAACAAGCCGATCAAGTTCATTTCTTCCGGTGAAAAGCTGGACACCCTCGACGTGTTCTACCCCGACCGGATGGCCCAGCGGATCCTGGGGATGGGCGACATCACCACCCTGGTGGAAAAAGCCCAGCAGCAGTTCGACGAAGAGCAGGCCAAGCGGCTCGAAAAGAAGATCCGCAAGAACCAGTTCGATTTTGCCGACTTCAAGCAGCAGCTGGAGCAGATCAAGAAGATGGGCAACCTGAAGGACCTCATGGCCATGATCCCCGGCGTGGGCAAGGCCATCAAGGATATCGACATCTCCGACGATGCCTTCAAGGGCATTGAAGCCATGATCAACTCCATGACCCCTTACGAGCGGGCCAACCCCGATTCCATCGACGGCAGCCGCCGCAAGCGGATCGCCAAGGGCTCGGGCAAGGACATCTCGGAGGTGAACGGCTTCATGAAGCAGTTCGAGCAGATGCGCGAGATGATGAAGATGATGAACAAGATGCCGATGGGCGGTATGATGCCCCGGATCGGGAAGCGCTGACCGCAGCCCGGACCCGTATAAAAATGCGGCAAACCTGCATAGAAAAGCCACCCTTCCGGGGTGGCTTTTTCGTTTAAAAAGCGGGTTTGGCAACAGCCGGCAGGCGGAAATCCGCCGGTACCGTCCAGGCTGAACCTTAATTTTCTGCCAAAATCATCCATATCATTCCAAATCAGCGTTCTTTTTCCGCCATTCGTAAGAGTTAACTTGTGATTTTTAGCTTCGTCCATTACATTTGCAGCCAGTAATTTTTATTTTTTCACCACATCTAAATTTCTATTTAAGATGTCCGTTAAAATCCGTCTTCAAAGACACGGGTCCAAGAAGCGACCCTTCTACTTCATCGTCGTTGCCGACGCACGCAGCCCCCGCGATGGTAAATTCATTCAGAAACTCGGTACGTACAACCCCCTGACCACTCCGGCTACTATTCAGTTAGACCGCCAGCGTGCTCTGGACTGGCTCCATAAAGGTGCTCAGCCTACCGATACTGTTCGTCGCATCCTGTCGTTCAAAGGTGTACTCTACCTCAAGCACCTGCTGAGAGGAGTAGGCCTGGGCCTGTTTGACGAAGCCACTGCCATGGAGAAGTTCCAGACCTGGCATAGCGAGCACGAAGCGCAGTTCAAAAAGCGCCAGGAAGCTGCTATGAGGGAACGCAGAGCCCGCCGGAATCCGCCGTATCGCAAAACCGACAGACGTCCTGCCGGTGAAGCGGGTGCCGAAGGATAATCACCCCGGAACCTTCACGTCATTGAATCCCGCCCTTGTGGCGGGATTCTTTTTTTGATCACAGATGGCGCTGATTGGGCGCTGATGACGCAGATGGAGGATGTACCCCAATGCAGCTTTACCTGCCTTTGCGTCTTTGCGGATCTTGGCGTCTTTGCGTGCAACCCCTCTGCCGCAGGCAGGGAATATCGAACAAGGAATGTCGATGGAAGAATAATGAAGTAAAGACCCCAATCGTACATCCCACATCGTACACCGTACATCTTATACCGTACATCGTAACCGCTTCCCATCGTAAATTTGCCCCATCATGTACTACAAGGTCGGAAAGCTGGTGAGCACCTTCGGGGTGAAGGGTGAGCTGGTGCTGAAGCACCACCTGGGCAAGAAGTCTTCGCTGAAAGGACTGGAAGCCCTGTTCGTGGAAGAACGCAAGGAAAGCTTTATTCCCTGGTTCATTGAAAGCGCACGCATCAAGAACGAAGAGGAGGTTTACCTCAAGCTCCAGGGTGTCGACACCCGCGAGGCCGCCGTGAAGCTTACCCAGAAGGAAGTGTGGCTGGCCGAGGAGGATTTCAAGAAGTTCTCCGCCAAGTCCTCTCCCATCAACCTGCTCGGTTTCGACGTGGTGGAGGAAGGCGAGGTACTGGGCCGCATTTCCGAAGTGATCGAGCAGCCGCACCAGCTGCTGTGCACCATCGACCTGGGCGGCAAGCCAGCCTATATCCCCCTGCACGAAGAAACCATCCTCAAGATCGACCGGCGCAAACGGCAGGTCAATGTATCGCTCCCGGAAGGGCTGCTGGATATTTATCGGTAGGCGCCCCGGCCGCCTTCAGGGCATTGCGCAGCTGGACGAAGTGCCGCTGCTCGTGCGCGATAAGGAAGCGGAAGGTATCGCCCAGCTTCAGCTTTACGATCTTCGAAATGGAGATGGGAATCCGGATCCGGCCGAGGTCGTGCCTCCGGGCCGTGTTCAGCAGTTCCAGCAGCCGGGTCTGGTGTGCAACGAATTCCTCCACCACTTCGCGTGCGTCCAGGTTGTTCTCAAAGGCATAGCCCTTCGGCGCTTTCATCTTGTTCTTTACTTCGCTTACGTCTTTGGGCAGCATCAGGTTCGTAAAATAGTTGCCCAGCCATCCCGGCGTGAACCAGGCCTTCGGCGCACTCGCGGTACCGGCCAGCGTCCGGCCGATCACCTCGTTGTAATAACGGCTGTAGGCGTTCAGGTGCTCCAGCACCTGTGCGGCGCTCCATTTGCCCGGTGCGGGCTGCGCCGTCAGGCGGGCGTCGTCCAGCCCCTTAACGTATTCCATTACGAGTAATAACTGGCGTACATCGGCCTGCAGGTTGTCGAGCAGTTGTTCGGTTCTGATCTTGTTCATGGTTTCGGTTATTTACTGCAAAGCTAGACCGGCGCTTCGGGGAAAATCTTTGCCGGGACCAAGATTTACAAGGGGTTTCACGCAAAGACGCGAAGGGCCGCAAAGCCGCAAAGAGGATTCGGGGAACTGGGATCGCCTGATTTAGGCAGGAGCACGTATCAGCAACAAATTACTTTCTTTAGTGATCCCGGGTATTTTTCCCTTGTCCTTCGCCTAGCCCGTTGACAGGCAGGCGCTAAACAGGACCTCGTAATATAAGGCAGCCAGTAAAAAGGTTACGGGGGAACCCAACAAGAGCCAAAGAATAAACGGAAGCCCCAAGCCTTTTAACCCGCGTGGCTTTTGCCATCCATATACCACAGCAGCGACCAGCCCCGCCACGGAAAGCAAAAATCCCCCGATCAGCAGTCCGTAATTTTCATCATAAGGATAGAACTGAGCCCGGTAAAAACAATACCAGCTCCATCCGGCCTGCAGGATCCACAACAGAAGGATACCTATTTTTTTTATCTGCATTTTAAATAAAAGAATATTCCCTAAAAACCTTCCCCAACCAGCAAACGGCAAACCTGCAAACCAAACCCACTTCCCCTTCAACCTTAAACCTTAAACCTCAAACATTAAACCTTAAACTACAACTTGTGAACCCGTAAACCCGTGAACTTTCGAAAACTCACTCCACCCGTATCGTCCCCAGCAGCTTCGAAAACGTCGCCGGGTCGAGCCCGAGGTAATTCGCCAGGTACTTGTGCGGGATGAGGTTGAGCACGTGGGGACTGCGCTTCAGCAGGGCACGGAACTTGTCTTCGGCGCTGTAGCACTGCAGCTCAATCTGCCGCTCGAGGGTGCCGCGCAGCACGTGCGCCGTGGCAGTGAAAAGGAGCTGCTGTACGGCGGGATAGCGGTCCTGCACTTCCTGCAGCTGGGGCCGGGAGGTGCGCAGGAAGGAGGAAGCTGTGAGCGTTTCCAGGTAATACCGCGAAGGCAGCCCGGTGAGAAAGGAGTCGGCCACGCCGGAGAAAGAAGGCGGGTAGGTAAACACAATGGTGGCTTCCCTGCCGCCCGGCGTGATGTGGAAGGCCCGCTGCACCCCCTCCTGTACAAAGTAGAGGTAGCGCTCCGTTTCGCCGGAGGCGGTGAGCACGGTTTTGCGCCGGGCCGAGAACGGTTTCCAGATGCCGGTGAGGGCGTTCATTTCTTCTTCGGCCAGCGGGTAAAGGGCGGACAAAAAGGCCTGCAGGGATGCGGTTTCCAAAGGCTGTTACTGTTTCACTAAAAGTAGGCTTTCCGCTCCGAAAGCCACTATTCCGGGGTAAATTTGGGGATGGATGCACCGGTGCGCCAGATCGCCCATTTCGACCTTGATGCCTTCTTCGTTTCCGTGGAGCTGCTCAAAAATCCGGCGCTCCGGGGCAAGCCCCTGATCGTGGGCGGCGACGGGCAGCGCGGCATCGTGGCGGCCTGCTCCTACGAAGCCCGGAAGTTCGGCATCCACAGCGCCATGCCTTCGCTCACGGCCAAAAAGCTCTGCCCGCAGGCCCTGTTCCTCAAGGGCGCTTATTCCGACTACAGCCATTACTCCCGCCAGGTAACCGATATCATTGCCGATGCGGTGCCCTCCTTTGAAAAGGCTTCGATCGATGAGTTCTATGTAGACCTTACGGGGATGGACCGCTTCTTCGGCGTCAGCCGGTACACCCGCGAGCTGCGCGAGCGCATCATCCGCGAAACGGGACTGCCCATCTCCTACGGACTCTCCACCAGCCGCCTGGTGAGCAAGATGGCCACCAACGAAGCAAAGCCCAACGGCTACCTCGAAGTGCCGGCCGGCCGCGAAACGGGCTTCCTCTGGCCACTGACGGTGGACAAGATCCCGATGGTGGGCAAGCAAACGCAGGGCCAGCTTCACGCCTTGGGCATCCACACCATAAAGCAACTCGCGCATACGCCCCCTGAGCAGCTGGAACACAGCTTCGGCAAATGGGGCCGCCGCCTCTGGGAAAAAGCCAACGGCATCGATGATACGCCCGTGGAGGCCTGGAGCGAGCAAAAGTCGCTGTCGCACGAAAACACCTTCCCCGAAGATTACAGCGATCCCGACGTGCTGTACCGGGAACTGATCCGCCTGACCGAAGAAACGGCCTACGACCTCCGCGAGGAAGGAAAGCTGACCGGTTGCGTTACCGTGAAAGTGCGGTATGAAGACTTTGAAACCGTATCGAAGCAGGAAGTGATTGACTATACCGCCCTGGACCATGTATTGCAGGCAAAAGTGAAAAGCCTGTTCGACAAGCTGTACCGCAGGGGCGCCAAAGTACGGCTGCTGGGCGTACGCTTCTCCCACCTCATTCCCTTCACCCTGCAGATGAACCTCTTCGACGATTCGGAAGAAAAACTGCAGCTCTACCAGGCCATGGACGGGATCCGCAACCAGTTCGGCAAGGACGCCGTGACGAAAGCCGTGCTGAAGGGCAAGGGCGGGAAGGGAAGTTGATCGGTTGAAATG
>DATAGL010000045.1:0-17648 GCA_036263755.1 Chitinophagaceae bacterium
TGCAATGAACTGCTTGCCGCCCGCCTGGCTGAACGGCGCGTTCAGTACCGGCCAGGATCCGTAGGTCTGCCCCATCACATAGGGGAAGCCGGCCCGGTCGAACTGGATGCCGTAAATCTGGTCAATATTGGTGGTGCCCAGGAACGTGGTGAGCCCGGCGGAGGTTCCGTCGGGACGCACGGCGGTGATAAAGCCGTCGATATCGCCGTTGTTGCCAGGGCTGATCACGCCGGGGGTGGTGTTGATGGCCGTGCTTTTGGTGCCGCCGGCTACGTAGATGTTGCCGGTGATCGGGCTGATGGACAGTACATAGGCGGCGTCGTCTTCGGTACCACCGATAAAATGCGTCCAGAGCAGGGAAGAAAGGTTGGACGGAAACTTCAGCAGCACGCCGTCCTGCTTGCCCTTATAGGTGTTACTGCCGGAGTTGCCCCTGGGGAAGTCGTCCGACTGGGTGGCGGAGGCTACATAAATATTGCCGGCGTTATCGAGGATCACTTCACTGCGGCCGTCGTCGCCGTAATTGCGCTGCAGCGACTGCGGTCCTTCGCGGGTCGGGGCAATGTTCACGCCGTCGTTGTCATCACCGGCCACGCGGATGGCGGTTTTTGATGATCCGTCCGGGCTGAGTTTTACCACGACAATATCGTAATCGGGATTGGTAGTGGAACCAACAACGACATCTGCGGGGAAGTTGGACGACTCGGTGCGGCCGGCCATGATCAGGTTGCCCTGGGCATCCACCACGAGGCTGTGGGGCTGTTCTACTCCGGAGCCGCCGAGGTAAGTGGCATAAACGCGGTTGCTGCCGTCGGGGGTCAGTTTGATCAGGCCGATGTCCCAGGTACCGCCGGCGTGAACAGACTGGAATGCGCCCGGGGAGGTCGGAAACCCGCCGGTACCGTTGCTGAAAGGCGCCACGATGCCGCCGCCGTACATACTGCCGTCGGGGCCGTAGGTAGCCGTAAAGCCCCAGTTGTCGGAGGCCGAGCCGGAGAAGGAGGCAAAAACGAGCGTGGGGTCGATGACCAGCATGGATTTCGGATCGTACGCTTTCAGTTCGAACCGCACTTCGTTACCCTGCACCACGTATTTGCTGGGCACTTCGCGGCGGCCCTTCAGGTCGTACTGGTAGCTGTAGGGAGCCAGCTCCCGCATATCACCCACGGAGGTACGCACCACCAGTTCCTTGTTCTTTATTTCCAGCTTGTCGGCCCCGTCGTAGCGCAGCACAATCTGGGAAGGATCGGCGCCGGGGTGCACCATCAGGTCGTATTTCAGTTTCCCGTTCTGCGTATAGTAGCGGGCGTCAATGCCGTTGTAAAGGTTTTTGATCGTAATGCCGCCGAAATGCTTCACCTGCGTGGCCCACTGGGCAGGATCGTTGCCGATAAAATAGTTCGCATGGCCGGGCAGGGGCTTGTCGGGCACCAGCGTGGCCGAGGGGTTCGCATTGGCGAACCGGACGCGGTAGGCATGGGAACGCACGGTGAGCGGCCGCTGGGAAGTGGGCACTTCGTCCTTTGTCGGTGCGGTGCGGTCGTGGCTGACACCCGAATTATGGCCGTGCGCCCGCTCGAGCAGCCGCGCCCAGTCGCCTGTGTTGTGCTGGACCACCGTAAAACCGTCGGGATGAATGTAGAGGTTACCGGCAGCGAGTTCCACCAAATAGCGCACCTGCTTGTCCCACTGTCCTTTGTTTTCAATAAAGCGCGCAAAGCCGCTTTGTTGTGCATAGGCTACAGAAAGGCAGGCAGTAAATAATACAAAAAGTATATAGACTTTAAGTTTCAAGCTGTTTACTGAAATTAACTATTTCCGACGATAAATTATTGTGAACGGGAAATGTTAAGATTACGAAATCTTACTCCACGGGGTTTTACCCTTCAGGGACATCAGGAAATGTTTTAACTGCAAATTGTCTGCCGAGTCCAGTGTGGGGTCTTCCTCCACAATCCGGCCGGCCCAGTTACGCGCGGCTTCCACCAGGGCCTTGTCCTTGACCAGGTCGGCCAGCCGCAGCGCCAGGGCCCCGCTCTGGCGCGTGCCTTCGATGTCGCCCGGCCCGCGGAGTTCCAAATCTTTTTCAGCGATCTCGAAACCGTTATTGGTGGATACCATGGTCTGGATCCGCTCCCGGGCATCCTTACCCAGTTTGGGGCCGGTGAGCAGAATACAATAACTTTTGTCGGCGCCCCGCCCCACCCGGCCGCGGAGCTGGTGCAGCTGCGAAAGGCCAAACTTTTCTGCATTCTCGATCACCATCACCGAGGCATTGGGTACGTTCACCCCTACTTCGATCACCGTGGTGGACACCATGATCTGGGTATCGCCGGAGACGAACCGCTGCATGTTGTTCTCTTTTACTTCGGAGGTCTGCCTGCCGTGCACCATGGAGATCCAGTAACGGGGCTCGGGAAAGAAAGCCTTTACATTTTCGTAACCGCGCATGAGGTCTTCGTAATCGAGTTTCGCGCTTTCCTCGATCAGCGGGAAGATGATGTAAGCCTGGCGCCCGGCATCGATCTCGGTACGCACGAAGTCGAGCACCTTGGTGCGCTGGTGGTCGTAGCGGTGCACGGTGGTCACGGGCTGGCGGCCCGGCGGCAGCTCATCCATGATACTGTAGTCAAGGTCGCCGTAGGCCGTCATGGCCAGGGTACGCGGGATGGGCGTGGCCGTCATTACCAGGACGTGCGGGGGCAGGGCGGCCTTTTTCCAGAGCGAGGCTCGCTGGGCCACGCCGAAGCGGTGCTGCTCGTCAATGATGGCCAGGCCCAGGTTGCGGAACTGCACCACCTCCTCGATGAGGGCATGGGTGCCGATGATCAGGGGCAGCCGTCCTTCGGCCAGCGCCGCCAGGATGGGCCGGCGCTCGGCCACCCGGGTGGAGCCGGTCAGCAGCTGCACGTCCACCGGAAGATCGGACAGGAGGCCGCGGATGGACTGGTAGTGCTGCTGGGCCAGAATCTCGGTCGGTGCCATAAGGCAGGCCTGGAAGCCGTTGTCGACCGCCAGCAGCATCGTAAGCAGGGCCACGATGGTCTTGCCCGAGCCCACGTCGCCCTGCAGCAGGCGGTTCATCTGGTGGCCGGCCGCGGTATCGGCCCGGATCTCCTTCAGCACGCGCTTCTGGGCACCGGTGAGCTGGAAGGGCAGGTATTTGTGGTAAAAGGTATGAAAGAGGTCGCCCACCCGGTCGAACACCACGCCGCGCGATACCCGGTGCCGCTCCGATTTGACCAGGGCCAGCCGCACCTGCGTCACGAACAGTTCTTCAAACTTGAGTCGGGCCACCGCTTCGGCATAGCGGTCGGCCGAAGCCGGGTAATGGATGGACCGGTAGGCCTGGTAACGGGGCATCAGCCCCTCGCCCTGCAGGGCCCTGCCCGGAAGGTTCTCCGGCAGGTCGCGTTCCTGCAGCAGCTCCAGCAGGGAGGCCACCAGCTTGCCCAGCGGCCGGGAGCCCAGCCCCCGGCTCTTCAGCTTTTCGGTGGTGGAGTACACGGGCTCCAGGAAGTTCTTGGCGGCCGGCGCCTCGGTCAGCAGTTCGGCCTCGGGATGCACCATTTGGGGACGGTCCATAAAAAACGAAAGGCGGCCGTACACGAGGTAGGAAGCTCCCTGCTGCAACACCTTTTCGATATAGGTCAGTCCCTTGAACCAGGTCAGCTCCAGCACCCCCGTCTCGTCTTTCAGGTGGGCCGTGAGCCGCCGGGCGCTTTTCTCCCCGACCGTTTCCTTGAAAATAAGCACCCCGCGCACCTGGGCAAATTCCATGGAGGGACTCAGGTGGGCAATGGGAACGATCTTCGTGCGGTCGATGTGGCGGTAAGGAAAATGGTGCAGGAGGTCGCTGAACGTAAAAATGCCCAGCTCCTTCTTCAGCAGGTCGGCCCGTTGCGGGCCCACGCCTTTCAGGTATTCAATCGGGTGGCTCAGTATGTTCGGCGAGGTGGCGATGAAAATTCCGTTTGCGCAAAATTAGGGTTCCGGCCGGTTGCGGGGCAGGGGAAATCAGCATTTACGGAAAGGAGAAATTGGGGGCCTCCGTATTTTGCCTTATTTTACCGGAGCCATCCCAGCCGCATGATCCACCTGATCCAGACCGCCGTTTCCCTGAGCCCGTTCAAGACGGGGCTGCTTTCCTTCGTAACGGCGTTTGTCGTGACCCTGCTCCTGATGCCGGTCCTTATCCTGTTCATCAAGCGGTTTCACCTCTACGATGTGCCCGACCTGCGCAAGGAGCACCAGGCACCGATCCCGACCATGGGCGGCATTGCCGTTTTTGCCGGCATGGCGGTGGCCTGCACGCTCTGGTACCGCTTCCAGTACGATGCATTCATCCTTTCCTTCTTTTTTGCGCTGTCGGTGCTGTTCACCCTGGGCATCCTCGACGACCTGCATGATATTTCGGCGCGCTATAAATTCGTGATCCAGGTGGCGGTCGCCTCGCTCATAGCTTTTTCGGGGGTGCGCATCACTTCCTTCAACGGACTGCTCGGCATCGGCACCCTGCCGCTGACCGCCCAATACACGTTTACCGTGCTGGCAATTACGGGCATTACGAACGCCTTCAACCTTATCGACGGCATCGACGGGCTGGCCGGCGGCATCGGGTTCATGAGCCTGGTGACCCTCGGCCTCTTTCTTACGGTCTGCCGTGATGTCAATACCGGGCTTATTGCCTTTGCCCTTTCGGGCGGGCTGCTTGGTTTCCTTTATTACAATTTTAACCCGGCCCGCATTTTCATGGGCGATACCGGTTCCCTTGTGCTCGGCTTCGTGACCGCAGTGCTCTGCATCCGCCTCATGGCCCTGGACAACCTTCCGGCCCAGACCCTGCTTCCGCATGCCCCGGTATTTTCCGTAGGCGTGGTGCTGATCCCGGTGTTCGATACGCTGCGGGTGTTTGCCCTCCGGATCTGGAAGGGCCGGTCGCCGTTCCACCCCGACAAAACGCACATCCACCACCTGCTGACCAACAACGGGTGGAGCCATGCCGCCACGGCCAAGATCATCTGCGGGGTGCATGCGGCCGTTTTGATCATCTCCTACTTCCTGCAGACCATTCCCCAGGAAGCCGGCTTCCTGGTGCTCTTCCTGTTCATGCTCGCCGTGACCACCGGTTTTGCCCGGCTGCAGGCCCCGGGTAAGAAGGAGACCCTTGCGGTTGGCTTCGCGCAGGGTAAAGGAGAAAAGGAGGAATGAGGGCACGTGAAGGCGCGGAGGATGTTTTGTATCTTTTACAGCTTCCAATTCGATGTACGATGTACGATGTACGGTGTACGATGTACGTTCGCCTCTCGTACATCGTACATCATACACCGTACATTTGCCCATTCACTATCCCTCCCATTCACCTAAGTATTCACCCATTCACCCATTGACCCATTCACCCCAATCACTTTTGGCAAAACTTTCACGCCCCTGCACATACGAAAGAGCGGATTTCTTCCAAGCTTTAGCAAAACCAACACCTCATGCCTGCGCAACACCTCTTTGTCGTGGGGCTTATCAGCCTGCTGCTGCTCCTGCTGCCTGCCTTCGGTACCGCCCGGCTGTTCCGGAAGGCCGGCGTCGCCCCCTGGAAAGCCTACGTTCCCTTATACAATACCTGGGTGATGCAAACCCTGGGACACCGCGGCCGCCACTGGGTATTCTGGCAAATTATTCCCGTCGTGGGTTGGTTCATCACCCTGGGCATTTACGTGGAATTCGTGAAGCTGTACCGCCGCTTTTCCTTTGCCGACAGCGCCGCCGCCGCCCTGGCGGCCCCCCTTTATTTCCTCTACCTGGGTTACGCGCCGGAGGTGCAGTATGCCGGTCCGGAAGCGGCCGGGCATTATAAAAAACCGGGCTGGCGCGAATGGGTGGATGCGGCGGTATTCGCCACGGTGGCGGCTGTGCTCATCCGCACCTTTGTGTTTGAAGCCTACGCCATTCCTTCGGGTTCGATGGAAAAAACCCTGCAGGTAAATGAATACCTTTTTGTCAGCAAGCTGAGTTACGGGCCCCGCCTGCCCAATACCCCGCTGGCACTGCCGTTCATGCACAACTACATCCCGGGCACGGGCGTCCGGTCGTATACCGACGCGGCGCAGCTGGGTTATGTGCGCTGGTTCGGCGAACCGGTGCAGCGCGGCGATATCGTGGTCTTCAACGTACCGATCGGCGATACGGTGATCAACCACCCCGATTACCAGACGGTGCGCCCCTTTTACGATATCCGCCGGGCCGCCGCTGCGGGAAATGCGGGGGCAAAGGACATCCTGTCCGACCGCGACACCTACCCCATCGCCACGCACCCCTTCGACAAGACCGACAACTATGTGAAGCGCTGCACCGGCGTGGCTGGCGATGTGCTGGAGATCCGCCGTGGCCAGGTGTATGTAAACGGCGTGCACCAGCCCCTGCCGCCCCTGGCCCTGCTGCGCTACCGCGTGACTACGGGTCAGCCCGTACTGGATGCCGATGTCATGCAGGAGGAGTACGACCTGGACCTTAACGATCCTGACCAGGTGATGGTTCTCGGGCCCGGCACCTACGAAATGAAACTCACCACGAAAGCCGCCGAAAAAATGAAGGCCGACGGCTTTGCCACGGCTATTGCGCCGGTGCTCGATGCACCCGGCGATCCGGCTTATACCGGCGTTCTCTTTCCTTACGACACGACCCGCCACTGGACGCTGGACGATTACGGGCCGGTATGGATCCCGAAAAAAGGCGCCACGCTCACCCTGACGGCGGAAAACTTCCCGCTCTACGACCGGGCCATCAACGTGTATGAAGGCCAGCAACTCGAACAGCGGAACGGTCGGTTTTTTCTCAACGGCAAGGAAACGTCCACCTACACCTTTCAGCTGGATTATTACTGGATGATGGGCGACAACCGGCACGAATCGCAGGATGCCCGCTTCTGGGGCTTTGTGCCCGAAACCCATATCGTGGGCAAGCCGGCCTTTATCTGGTTTTCCTGGGAAGGCGGCATCCGGTGGAGACGCATCGGGAAGGGTATCGATTGAGGAAGGAATAAGGTTTAGGCGCATTCATTGGTAGGATTGAGGGAAATATTCAATAATCAATACTCAATATTCAAGGCTCAATTAAGAGTTTCATTGAAATAAGCGATGGCTGCACTAAACTAAAAAGAGGCCATCCGCTGAACGTTCAGCAGATGGCCTCTGGCTTTTTCTCTTTATTCTTTGTGCCCCTTAGCGCCTTCGTGCCTTCGTGGCCCAGAAGCTGCAACCGGCAGTCGCCCTGAATTCCTCAATTCATGTACGAAGTCCTTGCCTTCGGCTGCTGTACCCTGCATCTTGCGGCAAAACCCCACTGCATGCCGACCCGTAACCGGTTCCTTTCCCTCCTTCTGGTCCTGGTAAGCCTGGCCGCCCAGGCCCAATCTTCCGCTCCCCGCGACATCCAGCGCATTGACCTGGACTCCCGGCATACACAGCGGCAGTATGAGCTGTTTATTTCCCTGCCTCCTTCGTATTCGGAAAAAGACACCACGCGCTACCCGGTGCTCTATGTGCTCGACGGCAACTTCATGTTCCCGGTGATGCAGCAGATGCACCGCCTGCTGAGCGAAATCCAGGAAGTAAGGGAAGTGATCATCGTGGGCATCGGCTACCATACAAATTCCATCCTCGGCAGTACCGAGTTCCGCACGCCCGATTATACGCCCACCAGGGACACGGCCTTCGACGGCATGCTCACCCGCGAGTTGAAGATGACCGTACGTTCCGGCGAGGCGCCCCTGTTTCTCGAAACCCTGAAAAAAGAGATCTTTCCCCGGATCGAAAAAGCTTACCGGACGGAAGGCCGCGGACTTGCCGGTCATTCCTTCGGGGGCCTGTTCGGCACCTATGTGCTGTTCCGCGAGCCCGCACTTTTTAACAAATACCTGCTCAGCTCCTCCTCCCTGTTCTGGGACGGGGAAGCGCTCCTGAAGCAGGAGGAAGCCTTTTACAGCAAAGGGGCACGCGCCCTTCCGGCCCATGTATTCGTAACCGTGGGCGAGCAGGAATACGCCCCCTATATGAAAGAACCCCTGCAGCGCTTCCTGGAAGCGGTCCGCGGCCACCGCTACGAAGGACTCACCCTCGAAGAACGCTCCCTCCCCAACGAAACACATGCCTCCGCATTCCTCACGGCCTTTAACCAGGGCCTGCGGGTGCTGTACAAGAAGTGAATAGGTCAATGGGTGAATGGGTCAATACTTAGGGGAATGGGAGGATGGGTGAATGTGCTAATATGCAGATGTGCAGATGCGCAAATGAAGGACATGCTACATAACTTTTGCGTCTTTGCGTTTCTTAGCGTCTTTGCGGGCAACCCCGCTGCCGGAAGCGGGGAACTGCAGAACAGACGAGCAAGGAATTCCGAGTGAGGAAGGGAAAAGACGGCCACTCCCCGGGGAGCAGCTTTTTTCGAAAATCGCTTCATAGAAAGCCGCTGGCTACCTGGCCCGATTGTTTTAGCTTACGGGATAAAAGCCGGAGCCCCTGTGCTCCGTCCGGGAATCCGTAAATGAAATTGCTATACCGCCTTTGCCTCCTGCTTGCGCTCTGCTCCCTCTCCTCCTGCTGGCTCGTCCGCGCGTACCGGGTGCGCAAGCTGGAGCTGACCGACCACCGCAAGCTGCCCTCCGTGCCCATTGCGGCTGCGGAACATCCCTTTTACTTTACGCCGGTTGCCGATTCGGTTCCGTACAGGGAGCTGCGCGCCTCCATGGACCGCCTCCTTACGGGCTCGGGCACCGCGGCCTTCCTCATTATCCGGAACGACAGCCTTATTTACGAACGCTATTTCCTGGGCTTCAACGAACGCTCGCTGCTGCCGGCCAATTCTATGGCCAAGTCCTTCGCCGGCACGCTGGTGGGCATTGCCCTGGAGGAAGGGGCCCTCAAATCCGATGGGGAACCGATCACCCGCTACCTGCCCGAGCTGGGCCGCCGCGACCCGCGCTTTCACCAGATCACCATTCGCCACCTGCTCGACATGCGCTCGGGCATCGACTTTAACGAAGGCAGCTACGACCTGAAAGACGACGCCGTGCGCCTGGGCTTCCGTCCCAACCTGGTAAAGGGATTACTGAAGGCAAAAATCGCCGAGCCGCCGGGCCGCTTCCGCTACCAGAGCATCAATACCCAGCTGCTCGGACTCATCGTGGAACGGGCTACCGGCCAGAAGCTGCAGGACTACCTCGAAGAAAAGCTCTGGAAGCCGATGGGTGCCGAGGCGGGTGCCACCTGGAACGTGGACAGCCGGCGGCATAAGCACGTGATCACTTCGGCGGCCATCAATGCCGTGGCCCGCGACTTTGCCAAGCTGGGCCGCCTTTACATCCGGAACGGGAAACAGGGCGATCAGCAGGTGATCTCCGAAGAATGGGTGCGCACCGTGCGCAGCATCGATACCATGGAACGGAACGGCGGTTACAAGAACCAGTGGTGGAGCCGCAACGTGACCGTGAATTACCGCGATTCGCTGGGCGCCGCCACCGCGCATACCTCGAAGCGCTATGCGCGGATGCAGGCCGGGGGAGAAGGCTACACCGTGCAGTTCCGTACCGAAGCCTTTAATGCCTCGGGCTTCCTCAACCAGATCATTTACGTACACCCGGCCAAGAACCTCATCATCGTACGCCTCGGTCGTCCCTGGCCGCAGCGGCGCCAGTTCCTCCGGGTGATCTACGGTTTGGGGGAAAGCCTGTAACCGCTTTCGAAAAGTTTATTTTCTCCGGAAATAATAGTCGGTTCCGTCATGCGGACTGCTGATAAAGGCAACATGCGCGTCGCAGAATAGAATGGAACCCCAGAAATAAGTTGCCGGCTGCGACAGCTGTACGGATACACCATTTCCGTAGGTCCGGATGTTCCAGGTGCCCTGTGCCGTAAGCACGTCCTGTTCCCTCAGGGTAAAATGCCCGTCGGGGGAAAATTGCACTTCCACTTTTTTGTCGGGTTCCCGGAACCCGACACCCCAGGCTCCGAATTGTTTTACCCAGGTCCAGGTACCTGCCAGGCGCTGGGCTGTAGTGGCCGAGTCGGCCGCCTGGGACTGGCTGCATTCGAAGAAATTTTCGAGATCCAGCTTTTTATCCTTTTCACAGGAAAGGAGCAGCAAGCCCAAACTGAGGGAAAGTAACGGAAGGAGGGGTCGCATAACAGGCATTTTTTCATTGACAACGAAAACGAATCAACCGTTGCAGGGCGGCCGCAGGGCCGGCTCAGTCGCAGGTATATTCAAACCGGTAGAGCGGGTTTCCCTTGTCCCGGATCTCCCGCACGAGCCCGTTGCTGTCGTATTCGTAGCTGTATTCATGGGTGGCGGTTCCCGGGAAGGTGCATCCGCCGTCCACCCGGGTCAATGGGTTTCCGGAAATGAGCCAGAGGTCGGCTGCACTGAGCGAAGTGCGGGCGATGTAGCGGAAATGAGGAATTACCGCTTCCAGATTGTTTTTCCGGCCCGCATCCACGGAAAAGCGCAAATCGTTGGCGCAGCCGGACCGGTGTCCGTCCACCGTGTAGCTTCCCATGGTCGCCGGGTTATCACCCGTCCAGCCGATCAGCCATTTACCCGTACGGTCGCCTCCATTCCCGGTAAAATACTCATACCGAATGGAGGTGAGCCGGCCCTGCTCATAACCGTAATCCTCCTGGTAAATCAGTTCTCCGGCGGGTTCGTGCTGGTGCGAGTAAAACTGCATCCGGGAAGCTTTACCGGGTGCTCCGTAAGTAAATACGGTCCGTTGGCGGAGGGTACCGGTTTGCCGGTCCAGACGGTCATTTTGGATAAGGTTGCCGGCGGCGTCGTAGGTAAATACCTGCCGGACGTATTCGTTGTTCAGTTCCGTGATCCGGTTGCCGGAATAGACCACCGAATACGAAATGCCTCCCGCCAGGAATTCAGAAGTGATTTTGGTCAGGCGGCAACGGGACGGATCCTGATCCCGTTCACAGGAAAAAAAGAAGACAACAATGAGCAGCAGGGGCATGAGCTTGCGCATGGCAGCAGTAATTTTTCTTAAAAATAATTACGGATAAAGAACCGGCAAAAACCCGGACCGGAAAAGCCAGGCGCAAAGCCGGAAGCCACAACCCTTGCCCTTTTATCCGGTGTGTTGCCGTGGCGGGCACCTCGTTTTTCCCGGTTCTCCTTTTGCCGCAAAGCCAGCATGTTTGCTTTCGTATCCGGCAAAGGGAATCGTTTTTCCGCACGGGCGATTCATCCGCTCTTTATGGCAACTCACCCATCCCGCCGCAACCGATCTGTATACAACAGGGATCTTTGCCCATCTGGCCGGATACCGATACATTTGGCCCCTCACCCTGAACCGGCCGGAAAAGAACACGGTGGCCACTGCCCGCCGTTGGATCCCGGAACCAGCCATTCATCAACCCCAAAATCGAACAAAAGATGCTGCTGCGCAGAACCGTCCTCCTCCTGCCCGTAATCCTCCTGCTTGCCCGCTCCTCCGGCGCCCAACAGTCTACACCGGCCGTCTTGTCCCCGGCCGACAAAATGTATGGCCTGGCGCAGGTGTGGTCGGAGGCCAAATATAATTTCGTGTATATGGACAAGGTGCAGACCGACTGGGACAGCCTGTACCGGGACGCCCTCCCGAAAGCATTGGCAGCGGAAAGCACACAGGCCTATTATGATGTGCTCCGCCGGCTTGTGGCACGACTGAATGATGGCCATACCAGCGTGTGGTACCCCGGCAGTTATTACCAGAAGGAATTCGCCTATGCACCGCTGAAAACGGAGCTGATTGAAGGAAGGGTATTCATTACCCGCCTGCTCAACGACTCGCTGGCACAGGCCGGGCTGGAGCGGGGCACCGAGATCCTGCAGGTGAATGGAGTGGACGTACACCGGCATGTGCGTGAAACCCTGCTTCCTTATGAAGGGGTATCCACCCCGCAGAACCGCGACTTCATGCTGTACACCGCTTACCTGCTCAACGGCCCGGTAAACGAGCCCCTGCGCCTGACCGTAAAGGACCGGAAAGGCAGGGTGCGGGAAGTGTCCTTTTCCCGGGGCTTGAAAAAGTCGGAGCCCCCGCTGGTGCAGTTCCGTATGCGGCCCGACAGCATCGGCGTACTGACCATCAACGGGTTTACCGCTTCCGATTTCAAACAGCAGTTCGACACGCTTTACCCGGTGCTCCTGAAATCAAAAGCGCTGGTCATCGACCTGCGGGAGAATACCGGCGGCGATGGTTCCCAGGGTGAATATATGCTGCGTCATTTCCTGCGCACGCCCTTCCCCGACCCGGTCATTTCTTCGCGGCAGCACAACCCGCTGTTCCGGATATGGGGCTTCCGGACCGACGGTTATTATACAATGGGGTCCGGCAGTAATGCCCCGTTTACGGACCGCCCCATCTATGATAAACCCATTGCCGTACTGATCGGAAAGGGAACGGCTTCGGCCGCGGAAGACTTCACCATGCCCTTTCATTACCTGAAGCGCGGACCGGTGGTGGGCCAGCCTTCTGCAGGCACTACCGGACAACCGCTGATGCGCAGCCTGCCCGGCGGCGGCACCCTGCGGATCTGCGTACGCAAGGATACCTACCCCGACGGAAAGGAATTTGTAGGTATCGGCATCCAGCCCACCCTGTTTGTTCCCGAAAGCGCGGAGTCCTTTCTCAAAGGCGAAGACGCGGTGATGAAGAAAGCGGTCGAGATGCTGAAGTAGAGATGTGCAAATGTGCGGATGTGCAGATATGCAAATGTGCAGCGGCGGCACCGGTTCCGGGCGGGAACCACGTGAAGCGGCTGCACATTTTTTATGGGGTAAGAAGGAAGGTCAGGATCAATAAGCAATATTCAATTCTCAATACTCAATATTCAATGCGCATTAAAAGGCATTTGCTAAGACAATTCAAGTTGCTGCCAATCAACCGGACCTCAATCGTCACTCGTCAATCGCAAATCGTCAATCCTCAATCCCTCCCTCCGTTCCGGTTCGGCTTCCTCGGCGCCGGCCATGCCCCGGGCTGCCCGGTGCGGGCGGCGGGGGGCAGCACGCTTTTATCGCGGGGCATGAGCTGCGGCTCTTCGCAGGCCATGTACACGAGGATGGCCGTCAGGATCACGTTGCTGCGCACATCGTCCCACACGATCTTGTCATAAGTGTCCAGGTTCGTATGCCAGGTATAGTTGCCGTAGGCCCAGGAAGTGGACGACAGGGAAAAGCCCGGTGCGCCTGCCGCTACAAAGGAGGCATAATCCGAGCCGCCGCCGCCCGGCGACCCGGGGAAGGTCAGCTGGATGCCGCTGCGGATATCTGCCGGCACGCGCTGCAGCCAGCGGTTCCAGTATTCATAGGCATGCAGGAAACCCTGTCCCGAAATATTGGCCACGCGGCCCGTACCATTGTCCTGGTTGAAGAGGGCCTGCAGTTTCGCCACGATTTCCGGGTGGTCCTCCACGAAAGCCCTGGAGCCGTTCAGGCCCTGCTCCTCGCTGCCCCAGTGGCCGACGAGAATGGTGCGCTTCGGGTTCGGGTAAATCTTTTTGAGGATGCGCATCACTTCCATCATCAGGATGGTGCCCGTGCCGTTGTCGGTAGCCCCGGTGGCGCCGTCCCAGCTGTCGAAGTGGGCCGACAGCATCACGTATTCTTCGGGCTTTTCGGTACCGCGGATTTCTGCCAGGGTGTTGAAGGTGGGCATCGTGCCCAGCTCTTTCGACTCGGCGCGTACGGCGATCCGGGGCTTCTGGCCCGACTCGGTCAGGCGGTACAGCAGGCCGTAATCTTCCAGCGAGAGGTCGATGGTGGGCACTTTGCGGGTGTTGGCCCCAAAGATCTTATTGGCGCCAAAGCCGTTGCTCCACAGCGACTGCACGATGCCGGCAGCACCAGCGTCTTCCAGCGCCCGCGCCAGGTTGCGGGCCGTAAGGCCGGTCCGGGCCAGGCGGTGGCGCCAGGCTTCGGTTTGCTCGGTGCGTTCTTTCTTCATCTTTTCTATGGATTCCTTCGTGCCGAATTCTTCCCAGTTTTTATCGTCACGGCCGGTAGGCTGGGCCATGGAGAGGAGCACGAACTTACCCTTCACCGAAGGCAGCCACTGTCGGAAAGCCACGGAGTCGGTCAGGTCCGGCAGGATCACCGTTTCGGCGGTAACCGTTTTGCCCTTAGTGGAAGGACTCCAGGCGAGCTGCATGCCCTGCAGGCTGCGCACGCGCGGGTGCACAAGGTCGATATGGGTGATGCCCCGCTCCCAGCCGCGCCACTCGCCCCATTTTTCATTGCGGGCGGGGATGCCCCAGCCGGCATAGGTGCGTACGGCCCAGTCGTGGGCCTGCTGCATCCCGGGCGTGCCGACCAGCCGCGGGCCGATGCCGTCCATCAGCTGGTGCGCGAGGGTTTGCAAGTGAGAAGAATCGCGGGCCTCCTGTATGATCCGCTGTACGAGGATGGAATCTCCTTGCTGCGCCTGCGCCGCAGGCTGCCCGACGGCCAGCCAGATAAAGGCAGCGGCCACCAGCCGGGCCGGCCGCTTTGAAAGGAATGTGATGTGCATGGCACTAATGTAGGAGAATAATTCGATGTACGATTTACGGTGTACGATGTACGATGTATTCCACTGCAGGTATTCGATCCATCCTTTGGAATCATAGCAATTACCTAGGCATCCAGTTTTTGCGGAACAGGAACATGCTTAAGCATCTGAAACTCCGGAAACCTCCTCTAACAGAAGCAAATCGTACATCGTACACCGTACACCGTACATCAGAAGAACCGCTTCACCTGCCTGCAATACGCCTGGTACACATTTCCATGTTGTGCTTCGAGGAAGGCTTCTTCCAGGCGGATCTGGACCTGGATCAGCATATATCCTGTGACCAGGAGCAGGGCCGTAACGGCGTTGGGCGTCAGGAGAAAGAGGCCGAGCAGCCCGGCAATCATGCCCAGGAAGACCGGGTTGCGCGACCGGCGGAACAGGCCGGAAGTGACCAGCGGGGCGGGTGTTTCGGTATCGATGCCGATGCGCCAGCTATCCCGCAGGCTTCCCTGGGCGGCTACTGTCCAGAGCAGCGCTGCGCCCAGCAGGCCCGCACCCGCAGCCTGGAGCCAGGGGTGCCGCAGCCAGGTGACCGGAAGAAATACGCTATCGGCCGCCGGCAGCAGCGCATAGAGCACCGTATAGAGGAACAGGAGCAGCAGCACGCCTTTGAAGTACCGGCCGATGAGGGCAGGAACATCATCGCCGGACGGCAGCACCACGGGACTCTTACCGATCCGGCGGGCCGTGCGGATACCCGTCCACACAAAGGCGCAAAGAAAGTAGAGAAGGAAGTACAGCGGCAGGAGCCAGCGGGGCCATTCGTTCATAACCGTAGCGTTTCAACGGCGAAGCTAGGCCCGCACCCGGTGCAATGCTATTGCATTGTCTGGCTCGCACACGACGCGCACAAGCCCTGCGCGGAAAAGCGGAACCGGTCCGCCCGGAAGCCCGGAGGCAGGGAAATAACGGAAGCATCTACCGGGTCTAGGCAGAGCGTGACGCCGCAACCCGTGCAATGGAAATGCAGGTGCTGGTCGCGATGGTCCGCACCGGTACAGACTTCGCCGCACAGCGAGTACCGCGTACCTCCTTCTTCCGGGATGGCGTGGACCAGCCCTTTCTGTTCAAAGGTCTTCAGGGTGCGGTACAGCGTAACGCGGTCGGCCTTGTGGAACTGCGCTTCCAGCTCGGAAAGCGAAACGGCGGAAGGCTGTGCCTGCAGGAATTCCAGGGTAAGGATGCGCATGGCGGTGGGGGCGATGCCTTTGGATTGCAGGAGTGTTTCGGCGGCGGCGTTCTGGATCGTCATGGTATAACGTGTTTTGCCCGGGAAAGGGAGTACGGTCGGTCCGCAGGCTGAATGAATCAGCAGGGATGCGCGCCCGGGCGGCAGCAAAAGTACGGCCGGCGGCCTGCCTCCCTCCTGCTCTTCTTCCTGAAGCAGAGCCCTAGCGGCGGGTAAAAAAGGCTTCCGCGTTGCGGTAGAAGATCTTTTCCTTCTGGACCTGTGTCAGGTATTCCAGGGATTCCACCGCGGCCACTACTTTGTCGATGGGACCGTTATCAGAACCAAACAGGATCCGGTCTTCCAGCCCCGCGGCCAGCAGGGATTGCACAATAGTGGAAAAATGGGCCGGCGGAACGATGTCCGGATTGCACAGTGCCGAAATATCGGTGTACACCCGGGGGTATGCTTTCATGACCGCAATCGCTTCGGGGTAAAAGCGGTCCCCCGCATGCATGATCCATACCTTCAGGCGCGGGAAGCGGTCCAGCATTCCTTTCAGCAAAGCGGGATTGCCCATTTCATACTGAAACCGGGAGCTTCCGTGATCCGGGCCGGCACCGCCGGTATGAATGCCTACAGGCAGCCCGTATCTTTCTGCAATCGCATAATAGGGAAACAGGGAAGAGTCGGAAGGAGAAATACCATAGTACTGGCCGAGCACCTCCCCGAGAAAATCAATGTGTCCTGCCTTCGCCTGCTGATCCACCCAGGAAGTATCGGGCCAGTCCCCTCCGTTGGAAAAGCAGGCCTGTCCGCTGTACGGCACCTTTCCTCCCGGGCAGGGCAGCATCAGTCCGTACAGCAGCTGCAGTCCCTGCCCGTTCCGGTAGCGGTTTTGTAATTCCTGTGACGTACTCACCGCCGCCCGGTACACGCCGGCCGCAGCCAACTGCCGGAGCTGCGCGGCCGGGTCTGCCGCTCCATGGAGGTGCACGTCAAAGATGCGGCGCGGCGGACGGTCCGGGAAGAGCAGCAGCCCTGCCGACAGGAGCAGGCAGTACACCAGCAGGTTCATGATCATGGTTTTAAGGTTCAGCGGTTACTCCCATAAGGTAACGCTTTTCCCTTGTTTGTCCACGCTGGTCCGGCCATGCCGGTAAACCGATGGCTTCCTGCAGGCCGTATGTTTTTATACAGTAAAGATTCTATCCTTTGCGCCGGGTGAGCACGGCCTGTACCGGCGTCCAGCTGATGGCGGGGTACCGTTGGTTGTCCAGCCGCTCCAGCTTCGGCAATCCCGTGAACATATCGTGCATGTACTGCATGCCCTGCCAGGCCGGGAAGATCTCCCCCTTTTGCGGGGCCAGCATTTTGGTCACTTTGATCAGGGTGCGCAGCGCGCCCAGGCCGCCGGGCCGCAGGAGCCGGAAGGGCATGCCGGTGGCCCGTTCCGCCGTATCCTTCAGGCCGCGTGCGGTGGTCACTTCCCCGGCCACCCGCAGGAAGCGGGGCGTGGCCCCGTCCAGGGCCGCCGCCGCCGTAAAGGCAGCCGTGTCTTCCATGGTGGTAAAGTCCAGCGCCTGGTCCGCAGGACCCCAGTACAGGATCCGCCGCGGACCGAACAGTACAACCGGGGCCTGCCCGGTCAGCAGGTCGGTGAACATGCCGTTGAGGATGGAAGTGGCGGCGATGGCCGACCCATCGATCCGGAACATGAATTCCCGGCGCAGGTCGAGGTTGCGGTTCCCGCCGGGCGGCAGCTTCGTGTAATCAATACAGTAATCGGAAGGGATGAAGCGGGGCACGCCGGCCGCTACGGCGGCCTGCAGCAGGGCGGTCTGGGCATCCACAATCACTTCCCGGAGGCCGGAAAGGGCCGATACCACGCAG
>DATAGL010000046.1:0-6455 GCA_036263755.1 Chitinophagaceae bacterium
CTTTTTTGTCAATACCCATGAACGGAGAAATAATGGCCGCTGCCAGCATGGCCACCACAATCGTAATCCGCCCGATGCCGACCAGTTTCTGCTCACTCGCTTCCGGATTGATCCGCTTCTGATAGATATCCAGGGTAAAAATGGTAGAGATGGAATTGGCTTTTCCTGCCAGCGAAGCCACCACTGCTGCCGTCAGGGCAGCGAAAGCCAGGCCTTTCAGCCCGGCCGGCAGGAGGTTCAGCAGCACCGGGTAGGCCCGGTCGGGGTTAACTTCGCCTCCCTGCAGCATTTCTGTCTGGAACGAACCGGCACCGTACAGCACATAGGCGGCAATGCCGGGCACGACCACGATAATGGGCATCAGCATCTTCAGGAAAGCGGCAAACAGGAGACCGCCCCGGGCGGTCGGAAGGCTGGCACCCAAAGCCCGCTGCGTGATATACTGGTTACAACCCCAGTAGTTCAGGTTCACGATCCACATACCTCCGATGAGCACGCTCAGGCCGGGCAGGTCGAGGTAATTCGGGTTTTTCGTATCAAACACCATATGGAAGTGATCATCGGCATGCTCGCGCAACAGGCTGAAGCCCTGCAGCACCCCGTTGCCTCCGAACTTATCGGCCACCAGCTGCAGCGAAAGGTAAGTTGCCGCCAGTCCGCCCAGGATAAGGAAGAAGACCTGGATCACGTCGGTATAACCGATCACCTTCATACCACCCAGGGTGATAAAGACCGCGAATATGGCCAGCATGGCCATACACCAGAAGAAGGGAATGCCGGAAATCGTACTCACGGCCAGGGCGCCCAGAAACAGGATGGAGGTCAGGTTCACCACTACGTAGAGCAGGAGCCAGAACACGGCCATGATCATGCTCACCGTGCTGTTGTACCGCATGTTCAGGAATTGCGGCATGGTGTAGATCTTGTTCTTCAGGTAAACCGGGATAAAGAAAACGGCCACGATGATCAGGGTAGCGGCTGCCATCCATTCATACGTGGCGATGGCCAGTCCCATTTTGAAACCGGAACCGCTCATGCCGATGAACTGCTCGGCGGAAATATTCGAGGCGATGAGCGAGGCACCGATGGCCCACCAGGTCAGCGAACCCTCGGCCAGGAAATAATCCTTGGTATTGGTCTCCGCCTGTTTTTTGCGCCAGTAAATCCACCAGCCATAACCGGCCACAATCACGAAATAGATAAAGAATACGAGGTAGTCAGCAAACTGAAGTTTGTTCATAACAACAATCGGTAGGTTTAAGAAAGAGTAATGACAGGTTCAGGGAAGCAGCAAAGGATCTGGCCGCGAACGATTGCGCTGCTTCATTCCATCCCCGGAAGATACGGGTGAAAAAGATTTTTATGAACATCAGCAGGCATAAACTTATCCGGCCCATTTTTTACAGGTCCCTGTACATCCGGATGCGCAAACTTGGTATGCTCGGAATAGCTAACTTAGTTCCTTGCAGCAGATGAAGCCAACAGTAAATCTATTTGAAGCATATACCGGCATGTACCGGTTTCAGAGGTTGCCCGGGCTGGCAGCATTTATTTTGGAACACCACCTGGAGGCTTATGTTCGCGAGCAGGTACGCCTGAGCCGCCTGTACCAGGTGCCGCTGCTTAAATTGCTGGAACGTCAGTACAGCGAAGAACAGATCGTGGCCTTTTCCATAGCTTCTTCCGGCGCCTTCCTCAAGCGCCTTGCAGCCAACGAAGGGTACGAACAGCTGCACGAATCCATTACCAGCTGGCTGGCCGATCAGCTGGAGATAGTGCAGCAGGCCGAAGTGGCCGCCGAAGATATTACCCTGGTCAACCACATCCGCGGGCAGGCCCTCAAAAAATGGATACCGGCCTGCGAGCAGGACCTGACGGCCGCCCTGGAACTCGCCGGAGAAATTGACAACCTCCTCCTGGGCGCCATCACTACCGGCACCAATACCTATATCCAGCTGCTGAAGCAACGGATTTCCGAAGAAACCTATCTGTCCCGCAAGCTGATTGAAGCCTCTCCCGCCATCATTTTCCTGTACGACACCCAAACGGGGCGCGAACTCTTTGTTTCGGGAAAAGTGGAAGAAGTAATGGGCTTTACGCCGGAAGAACTGAAAGCCAAAGGGGAAAACGTACTGGCCGAACTGACGCACCCCGAAGATCTGCCGCGGCTCGTAGCCCACCTGGAAGAGGTACAGAAAGATAATTCCGACCGTACCTACCAGATCGAATACCGGTTCCGGCATAAGGACGGCTCTTATCGCTGGCTCCGGACTTATGAAACCATTTTCCGCCGCAATGAAAAGGGCCAGGTACTGGAAATGCTGGGGTCTTCCTTTGAAATCACCCGGGAAAAAGAAATCGAGCTGGCCCTGCAGAAACGGGAAAGCCAGTTGCTCGAAGCCCAGCAGCTCGCACACATCGGCAGTTACGAGTGGAACATCCTGCGGAATGAATCGGTGAATACGCCGGAAGTATACCGCATTTTCGAACTGAATGCCGACCAGCGCTTTGAACAATTCATGGATCATGTGCATCCGGCCGACAAGAAACGGGTGGAAGCTGCCCTCATGGAAGCATTCCGCACGGGAGATTATGCCTGCGAGTACCGTTATATAAAGAACAACCTGGAGAAGGTGATCTGGTCGGTGGGCAAAGTAACGTTCCGTGACGGACGTCCTGAATCCATGATCGGTACCGTGCAGGATATTACCGCGATCCGCCGGATGGAAAAGGAACTTTCGGAGAAATCGGAAGCACTGGAACGCTCCAACGAAAGCCTGAAGCAGTTTGCCAGCGTTGCCAGCCACGACCTGAAAGAACCCCTCCGGAAGATTTCCACATTTACCGACATTGTTCTGGAGCAGGAAGAAAACCGCCTTACGGAATACGCAAGGATACAGCTGCAGAAAGTGCAGTCCTCCGCCCGGCGCATGCTCCAGATGATCAACGATATTCTCGCTTACTCTTCCGGTACCATGGAAGCGGCACAGACCGTTTCACTTCAGTCGCTGCTGGAGGAATGCATGGACCTGCTGGAGCAACCCATCCAGGAAAAAGGAGCACTGATCCTGTCAGACGGCCTTCCGGAAGCTTCTGTGGCCCCGGCGCAGTTCCGCCAGCTGTTCCTGAACCTGCTGAGCAATGCCCTTAAATTTCAAAAGGCCGGCAGCCCGCCCGAAATACAGGTTACGCACCGGTACTGCAGCCATAGAGACCTGGCAGGCATACCCCTCCCCTATGCAGCCCGGTACCTGAAGATCTGCTTTTCCGATAACGGCATCGGTTTTCCCCCGGAATACGCCGAAAAAATCTTTGGGCTGTTCAGCCGCCTGCACAGCCAGTCTGCCTACGAAGGCACCGGACTGGGACTATCCATCTGCAAGCGCGTGGCAGAAAGCCATGGCGGCCGAATTACAGCCTTAGCAAAAGCTTCCGGCGGGGCGGAGTTTCAGTTGATTATTCCGGTGGAGTGATGCCGGGAGTTTGGGCTTTGTGGTTAGTGTTTGAGGTTGTATACGTTACGTAGGATTCTTTCAGAATGGGCAGGACGTTTTGTGGTGAAAGGGATAAATCCTAAAGAAACCGGTTTATCCGTTGCTACGGGCATAAAAAAAGCGCTCCAAAGGAGCGCTTTTTTTATGCTGTTGTCCGATTATTTCAGTTTAGAAAGTACCGTTACGGCATTGTTGTAGGTGAGGTTCATCAGTTCCACCCGGGAATGACCTTCGGTTTCCAGTTGCCGGAGCTGATCCGGGGAAATGATAAAATAACGGAAGCTGTTGGCGGAAGAAGGTTCAGGTGCAGAAGCGGAGCTGGCCGATGAAATCTGCAGGCTGCCTTCGCTGGCCTGGTAATACCAGTTGTAGGAGAAAGTGGCGCTGTTCTCGTCAAAGGGCAGGGTTTCTACCGAAACGCTGTTCTTTTTGTATACGAGGAGCAGCCCTTCACTCAGTACATCCCCGTTCAGTCGATCATCTTTAAGCACTGTGGTAAAGTAAGCGGAGCCTTCCGTCTTTTTCGACTTCCAGCCCAGTGCCTGCCAGTCGGAAGAGGAAATAATCTTTTCAAAGGAGCCGGCCTGCATCTCCATTTGGGGCTGTTCCGGGTCCTGCTGCTGTACATCATTCTTATTACAGCTGGCAGCCAGCAACAGGGTGCACAGTCCTACAAACGGCAGTTTAAGGAATTTCATAGTAGTGTTTTAATAGGTTTTGCGTTGGCTTTTCATTTAGTGGACGAAGCCAGCCAGACGAAAACCATGCCAAAACAGCTTTTCACCCCAAATGCACCCCTCCTTTCCCCATCTCTGTTTTCCTTTTTTGTTTTAGTTAACAAATTAGTGTTGTCCGGCTCGGTAAGACTCAGTCCGATTAAATGCATGAACAGGTCCCATAGCACCGCTTTTTTCTACGACCGGGCTTCAGGATGCCCGCTTCCACAACGATAGCACCTGCTGCTCATCTTCCGGCCGGTTGGCATTGAAGAACGCTTTTCTTTCGGAAGCCCGCAGCCAATGCGTAGGCCCTTCCTCTGCCAGTTGTTTCAGGTTATACCGGGTAAGCAGGCCCTGCGCCGCCTTCTCCGACCAGCGCTGTAATAAAGCCGAAGTGTAGAGTGCACAGAAAGGCTCCGCTTCATCTTCCAGGCGGTAAGCGTAACACTCTGTATCTATGGTGCGGTACGCTTCCAGGAGCCGGTGCACGGTTGGAGTATCCATACATACCTGGTCGCAGGCCAGTACCAGGAGGTTACGGTCCGGACAACGGCGATGTACGCTCAGCAGTCCGTTCAGGGGACCGGGTATAGAAACACTGTCGGGCACGCATACCGCCTGCGGCAACTGGTCGCGGTATTGCTTCAGCTGTGCAGTGCGGACGGAAAATACCACAGGGATAAGCTGCGCTGCGAGCACCGCCCCGGCCCTGGCCGCCCAGGTCCGTCCATCCTGTTCAATCAGTCCTTTGTCCCGGCCCATACGCCGGCTTTCGCCGCCGCAAAGCACTACGCCCAGTACCTTGTCCATAATCATTTTATTTTCGATGATCACTATGCCCCAGGTTTTTGTCCGGGGCCACTTTATCGCGTACGGCCTGCTTCAGTTCCCTGATCTCGGGGAAGCGGCCGTCCCTTTTCCGGTCAAATAACACTTCATCGTTCACGCGGACCGTAAAGGCTCCTGAAATCTCTGCCGGTTGCAGGCAAACGCCCTGCAGTTCTTCGGTGAACGTGGTCAGCAGTTCCTGGGCCATCCAGGCCGCACGCAGCAACCAGCCGCAGCGCGGGCAATAGGTGATCGTTACCAGAGGCTTCATACATTTTCACATTTTCCGGAATACAGAAGCAGCAGGTGCATCATTTTGAAACAACAAACGTCCTTTTCCGTATCCCGGCGCAATCTACATGCGTCTTCCCGTTTTTCGTAACAAGGCATCTTCCTCCACCTTTTCATTCCGCTATACTTCATACCGGGCAGAGCGGTGGTCCAACTATTTCACTCCGGTCCAACCGGTCAGGTACGCACACCAACGCCATCCAGGCTGCTCTTCCGGACAATGGAAATAAAGTCTTCCTTGCCGGCATCGCACAACGGGCAGCGGTAGCTGTAGGAAAGAGCTTCGAACGGCGTTCCGGGTGCAATACCCTGGTCGGGCTCCCCCGTCTCGGTATCATACAGCGTCAGGCAGTGCATGCACTGGTGCTGTAGAACTACCGGTGCATCCGCAGGTGCCTCCAGCGATTCCTGTTGCCGGTAAATATGATGCAGCAGGTCATCGCTGTTTTGCTGCTCATAATAATATTTGCAGAGCGATACGAGGTAAACACCCAGCGCTTCTTTAGGCACCCCGTCGCGAAACAGTACCAGACCGCCGGCGTTCGGGTTGAAATCAGGTGTGTACAGCAGGTCGTACTTATCAAATACACGGGAGCCGCCCGGATGTGCTTTTTTCCGGATGACGATGGAACCGAAAGCGCGGGTACGGGGATCGGTCTTGATGGCGAAGGAAAGACCAAAAGTGCGCACATCTTCCCGGTCGAACTGGCGGATGATAAAGCGTTTCAGCGCAAGGCTTTCCTCTGAAAGATTTTCCACCTGCCAGTTGAGCTCATTGGAGGCATGACGCACATTGATGCGGTATTTGCCGAGCAGGAGATCCCAGAGCCGGCGGCCGGCAGGGTCAATGCCTTTAATGATCAGCGATTTCCAGGGCGTGGTGTATAACTGGCCGATCTTGGTTTGCATGCAGATGAGGCAGGCTTCCTTCAGAAAGGATACCGGGAACGTTTCCTCGCGCCGGTAAATGCCGAGCCAGTACCCGTTCCCGCTTTTATTGAACCCTTCGTAATACGGCAGGGCGAAGGCGGGCAGCTGCAATTCTTCGGTGACCGGCTGGGTGAGAAAGGTTTCCTTCGCATGCACCATCGTGTACAGGGTTTCCCCATGATTCTGTTCCGGT
>DATAGL010000047.1:0-2176 GCA_036263755.1 Chitinophagaceae bacterium
ACATTCAGGATAATATCCGCCACTTCCGGGCCCAAGTACTGGGGAATCAGATGATCCACCAGCGCTTTACACATACTGCTGTTGAAATAGGCATTTACAGGTTCGTCCCAATCGCTTTCTTTCGAAAAGATCGCGGCAAACCCTTCCCGGCGGGTGGACAATACCCTTTGGCGCTTCACTTTGATACCCCTTTGCAGTGCCACTACATAGATACTGACCGGAACATACCCGAAGGCATTCCGGGAAGAAGCAATCTGCTTCAACACCTCGTAATCATCCACCTGGTTATATACCGGGAGTTCAGGACAGTATTCTTTCTTCAGGGCGAGCAAGTCCTGCTCCATGGTTGTCTGCTCCATTGTGTAGCCCTTTAACTTCTTCAGATCCCGGATGAAGTCTTCTTCGGCCTTATAAGAAGGAAGATCATTGTTGGACACAACGATGTTCAGATCAGGCATATAAGGCGGCGAAAACTTCACTTCCTTTTTGCGCTGTTCCGTTATCGAGTAAAAAGAGAGTCCGAAAATGCCTTTTTCCTTCGATCCTTTTATATAAGGATAGATATTTTCAAAAGACCTGGCATCCACCCAATTTATACTCAGGTCAATTCCATATTGCTCCTTAAGGAAAGGCTTGAATCCTTCCATCAGTTCATATTCAACGCCTATAATACCACCCTTTCCGTTTCTGTAAATAAATGGTTCAATATCGTACCACAATACGGTTATAGATCCCTTTTTACCGCGCTTCGCATCTGCCCAGGAACTTGTTTTGGGTACGCTGAACTGCCCGAAAGCAATGAGATGAAGTACAAGGACAACGGCCAGTGATGAGAGGGGCTTTTTATATGAATGGAGTGATTTCAATCTGTTGGTAAAAGTCTGTATATCAAGGTAAAGCTATAAGCTGACTTAACAAAACAGCCTTTTCACTTAACGGAAAAAGGATCGGCCTGAACAACACACATATGAGCCGGACCTCCACATTAACGCCAACTGTCGGATTTATGACCGAATGGATGGCTGCGCATTTAATTCATCTACCAAGAATGAATACCCCTACTTCGGGCGTGTCCGGGAATAGGACCGGGGAACCTTCCTGTAAACCCGGAGCATAGGCCAGGCTGAGACCTTTTCCGGATGCTCCTGCATTCCTTGCCCTGCGCTTGGCACAAATCTCCCGGTTCTTCCGTATCGATACGGGCAGTTAGCCAGGGAATTGGCCTGCATGCAACCATCCGGTTCTAACTAGACCTCATGGCTGTCCGGGTGCTGTCACCGTGTGTACCCATCCAGGAACTGATTCCTTGCTTTACTTTCTGCCCGGTAAATTCCCGGCGCCCGATTGCCAGGCCCTTTTGCCGTATCCAAACAGCCCCACGGATGACCTGCCAGGCAGGTAACACATAAATGCTGAAAACCGGCTAGCCAGGCCTTCCACAGGCCCAAAAATGAATTTCTTTGATAAAGGGGAAGGACAGGCATTTCATGCCCAGGGGTGAAAGGCCTTTGTCTTAAACTTTTATGTGAAGGAATAGATTAACACCCTCCAGTTCCTTGCCTACGTAGATGTTCTCCCTTTTGGCGCCTGCCTCTAAGGCAAACCGGGTTAGCTGTTCTTCCGACCGGTGTTGCAGGTACCAATCCCCGATCAATTCCATATAGTTCCTGCTCGGGTTTTGCAGGCTGAAATTACCAATGATCACTTCGCCGCCGGGTTTTGTCCACTCCATGAACTTGCAGAGCAACCTTAAAAACACCTTGTCGGTAAAATAGTCGAACAGGCCCGCGCTCCATATAATATCAAACTTTTCTTCCGTTGAAAACCGGAAAATGTTCTGATGAACAAACCGGATATGGGAAGCATGTGCCTTATTCAGGTTTTGGGCATAATCGATAGCGGTCTTGTCCGCTTCCACACATACCGTGCTTAACTGCCCGGGTGTTATGTTTTGATACAATTCCACCAGGTCCCGGGCAGGCCCGCTGGCCACATTCAATAATCGCAGCTGGCTGTTCGATGAAAGACGATCCGTCATGGTATGGATAAAATAATCCTTCCGGTTCCGCACCGCTTTCGCCGCCGAATGATTGTTCCAGAAAATGTCCCATTTCTCAAAGCGCTGGTCCCCTGTAATTTGCTCCCTGTAGATCTTATCGATGATCATAAAGTCTCC
>DATAGL010000048.1:0-6002 GCA_036263755.1 Chitinophagaceae bacterium
CGGTCAGAAAGAATAGGTAAAGCTCAGCCGGGCGAAAAAGGGCGTGCCCGGGGTGAAATGGATTTCCGTAACGGGGTCGGCCTCATCGCGCAGCCGGCTTTCGGTATCGAACTGGGTTTCCTTCCACTTGCGGTCGAAGAGGTTCTGCACGGCCAGGCCGGCTTCCCATTTCCGGCCGGTATAGTTCACCGCCAGGTCGGTAATGAAGTATCCTTCGGCGATGGTGGAGCGGTCCTCGTTGGCCGGCCGGTCACCCATATAGCGGTAGCGCAGGCTGCCGTTCCAGCCCGTGCTTTTGCGGTAGGTGAGCCCGCCCACGGATGTAAAGCGCGGGGCCAGGGGCAGGTAGGCTTCTTCCTTGGGTACATCCAGGGCCCGGGGCTTTGCCCAGCTCAGATCAACATCGGCGTACAGGTGGCGCACCAGCTCGTAGCGGGCGGAAAGGTCCACACCGTATCGGCGCGTCTGGCCGCCCGGCTCCACTACGCCTTCATCGCCTACATACACAAATTCCTGGTCCAGCCAGAGGTACCAGAGCGCCGTCTGCAGGATCAGTTTGCGGCCCGGCTTGAACACGCCCCCCAGGTCGCTGCCCCAGGCCGGCGGCAGCACCCGGCGCCCGTTTTGCGGCACCGCCACCCGGGTGTCGTTGCTGTGGAAGCCGCGGCCGTTGTAGAGGTACAACTCTGTCCTGCCGGAAGGCCGGTACCGCAGGTGCAGCTTGGGGCTGAGGATAAAAGAAGTGGCCGAGGCATCGGAGCCGGTCAGCCCGTCGTTGTACCGGTTGTAAAACCCGTCGGCCCGCAGCCCGGCACCCAGGCTGAAGCGCGGGGTGAAGTGCAGCTGCTGCATCCAGTAAGCGCCGGCGTTTCCTTCGCGGATATCGCCCAGCATGATGCGGCGGGTTACTTCCGAGCGGTTGCGCGTTCGCGACAGCTCGATGTCTTCGACGGCATCGCCCCGCAGCTGGATGCCCGCCGTCGTTTCGGTGCGCAGGGCGCCCCAGGCACCGTTGCGGCGGTAAGAGCCGTTATAGCCGACGATCGATCGTTCCTCTTCCTGGCGGATCTGGTCGCCGTTGACGGGATCTTCTTTGAAGAACGTAAAGTTGGAATACAGGCGGAAAGCATAGCGGCTGTAAAACAGCTGGTGCTGCCACTGGGCGCCGCCGGCGGCCAGGCTGTTCAGCGCCATGCTGGCGTTATAGCGGGAGGTGTGCCCGCCTTCCGTATCATCGATCGCCCCGAAATAACCGATGGTACCCGCTTCCACGGCGCGTACGGGTATCTGTCCCGAAGCGTCCCAGCCGCTGCGGAAGCCGGTCAGGCTGGCGGTCAGGCTGTGCCGGGGCCCCACCTGGCCGTGGTATTTGAGTATGCCGTTGAAGCGGCGGAAATTCTGGGGGCTTTCGAAATAACCGTTGGTGTATGAAGCCTCCCCGGCGAGGTACAGACTTTGGGAACGCCGCTCGCCGCGGGCCGGCAGCAGGTTCACCCCGGCAATACCCCGCCAGGTGTTGAACAGGCCGCCTTCCGCCTTTACAAAATTCTGCTCCAGGTAATCGCGGGTTTTGAATGCCACGTAGCCGGCCGTAGTGAAGTTGCCCCTGTCGGCGGCATAAGGTCCTTTGTCAAACTGCACCCGCTCGATGAGTTCGGGGATCACGAAATGCAGGTCCGCATAGCCCTGACCGTGGGCATGGCTGACCATATTCACCGGCAGGCCGTCCACCGTAATGTTGATGTCGGTGCCGTGGTCGATGTCAAATCCCCGCAGGAAGATCTGCTCGGCCTTGCCGCCGCCGGCATGCTGCCCGATGAACAGCCCGGGCACCATCCGCAGCACCTCCTGTGAATTGTTGATGGGACGCAGGTGGATATCCAGGTCGCTGATCGTCCGGAACACCCCGGAAGAAAGCACCGAAGCCACCTGCACCTCTTCGAGGGAGGTCACGTTGAGCTCAAGGTAGACCACCGGGGTACCGGTGCCCAGGCTGTCGAGCCGGAGCGTTTGGGGAGCATACCCGATGCGGGTCAGGCGCAGGGTGCGCACCGAAGCCGGAAGCCGTTGCAGCGCCACGAAGCCCCGGTCATCCGAGGCGGCGGCGAAGGATGCGTCCTCGCTTTGCAGCAGAACCCCGGATACGGGCATGCGTGAGGCGGCCTGCACGAGGTAAAGGCCCGAGGGCCGGTCCTGGGCCCGCGGGAGGAAATAAAACGAAAGACAGAGCAACAGCAGAACCGGGCGGCGAAGGCCACCTATAAAAAGGTACATACGATGTGTTTACGTGTGAACAATGCGCCCTGGTATTTACCGGAAGGCCACCGGGCAAAATTAAACCAGCCTTACCAATGACGGACAACCGGCGGCTGTCTTTTGGAGCGGGCTGCAAAGGAAAGAAGGCGAAGGAAGCCGGGGGGGAGGGCCATGGGTACCGGGCGCGGGCCCGGGCAGCAGGGGCACCCCATATACGCCGAATGCGGGGGTTGCGGGAAGGGGTTCCGGGGCGTCGGAGGGAGGCAGGAGATGGTGTTCCGATATTTGTTTTCCGCTTTTGCCGGCCGGGGCATCTTCCGCTCCGGCAGTGTCTTCCTGTTGCTGCGCCAGTTCGTGGTGCACGTGTGCGGCACCATGCGCCCGGTGCACGCCGGCATGGTGCGCTTCGGCCCAGAAGCGGTGGGCCAGCGCATCGCGCAGCAGCGGCAGTACCGGCTTGCCTGCGGCAAGTCCGTATACCCAGAGCAGGTAATAGGCAATAATGCGGGTCATGGAAGGGGGAGGTTTCTGACAGGAAGGAAGTGCCGTCAAAGGGATGGAGTCTGATGGATATACGAGGAAGTTGGCCGGATGGATTTAGGTGAGCAGCTATGAGCTACAAGCTACAAGCTGCAAGCTGCAAGCAAAGGTTCAACTGCGGCTTTGCGCATCCTTGGCGGCTTTGCGTGCAGCCTTACCTGCCATCAGCAGATGCTCACCTGTGCCGACAGAACGGGCTGCAAGGTATTTTCTTATTGCCCCAAACTGCGGCATCGGGGCAGAACCGGGGAATTGTTGTTCAAACATGAAAGAAGCCCGGGGGTCAATTGTTATACGAAAAGGCTGGTCCGGGATTTACGCAATTCTTACCGGAACCGCTGACCGCGGTCCATCTTACTGGTATGGCCTTTCCGCACGTTCAACCTACGCAGCTGCAGCCGATGGCGGCCGTACAGCCGCCCGAGCGCTTACTGGAGCAGATCCGGTGCGGCGATGAAGCCGCGTTGAGTCAGCTGTACGATCAGTGTGCCCCCGCATTGTTCGCCTTCCTGCTGCGCCGCGGGTACCCGCTTCCCGAGGCCGAAGCGCGGTTGCAGCAAGCCTTTCTGCAGGCCTGCCGGGAAATCCACACCTACCGCCCCGGTACCATCCGCCCCGAAACCTGGCTCCTGCGCATGGCCCTCCGGGTCCGCGGATGAAGGAGAGGCCAGGGGATAGGAGGATGTGCCCACAGGACGTTCCCTGCGCCTGGAATGGCGTATGGAATATGGAAATGGGTATTACCTATTTTCCTGATCCACCTTTCAACGCATCCACTTTCATACAGAAACGATCATTCCCTTTTTTCCTTCCCGCTTCAAACTATCCGTTCATTACCCCGAACCGGGCTTCTTTGACAAAACCGCACCCGGTTCTATCGCAAATAAGCCCTTTCCGCAGGGCAAGTGCTATCACCTGCTTACGCGGTAAACGGTTTCATCATCTGCAGGTTCCATCCCCTGCATACCCTTTCAGGAGGAAACATCGTACACCGTACATCCTACATCGTACACCCCTTGCCGCATTCCGCCACCGATATTGCCGCATTCCCACCGCAGGCGGGGCGTTTTACAGGTGTATGTTTGTGAGGGACCGCAAACCTTAAAACAACTATATGCAAAAGATCACCCCTTTCCTCTGGTTCAACAACAACGCCGAGGAAGCCATCGAGTTTTATACCTCCGTGTTTCCCGATACCCGGGTGGGCACGGTCACGCGCTACCCGGAAGGCGCACCGGTGCCGGCCGGCACCCTGCTCACCGCATCGTTTACCCTCAACGGGCAGGAGTTCACCGCACTCAACGGCGGCCCGCAGTTCTCCTTTACCGAAGCGGTTTCCTTTGTGATCCACTGCCAGTCGCAGGAAGAAGTGGATTATTACTGGTCGAAGCTGAGTGAAGGCGGCGAGGAATCCCGGTGCGGCTGGCTGAAGGACCGCTTCGGGCTGTCCTGGCAGGTGGTGCCCACCGCGCTGCCCCGGCTCCTGAGCCAGAGCGGTGGCGAAAAGGCCGGCCGGGTCATGCAGGCCCTGATGCAGATGCGGAAGATCGAGATCAGCGCGCTGGAAGCAGCGGCCGCGTGAGAATGTACGATGTACCATGTACGATGTACGATGTAGGATGTACGGTGTACGTTGGATGATAGGTAGCAGTAACTGTACGGGTCCATGATCTGAAGTCCTGGCTCACAATCGTACATCGTACATCCTACATCGTACATCGTCAGACCGGTATCATCCGGATCCGCTGCTCGAGCTGCCGGGAAAGCTGCTCCACGGTGAGGTGGGCGTGCTGCTGGAAGAATTCGAGGTGATCGGGGTAGGCCGCAAAGCCGGTGGACAGGCCCAGTTTCTTGTAACAGAAAAAGGCATCCATTTGCTTGAAGAGTTCCGTCCGCCTTGTAATGGCCTCGATCATAGGGCAAAGGTGACGGTCCCTCACATTACTAAAAAATAACGGGCGTGGTGTTTTTCCAATTTAGGTAAAAGCCCTTAGTAAATTTACGATAGGGAACCCGGCTGTTGAACCCCTGCCTGCGCTTCCGGCGGGCTGCTTCCACAAAAGAGGAAGGCTGCGCGAAATCTTATACCGTTGACCGAAAAAGCACGCCCCGCGCGGCTTTCGCCGTACAGAAAGGCGTACCTTTCAGAGGAAGCCGGTGCTTTTCCGCCCCGCTTCCCTACAACGCCATGAAACAGCTGCTTCTTTTTTTGCTGCTGGCCGGCCCTGCGCCGTTGCCCAGGACACGGCCCTTGCCGGCCGCATCCGGTCCGTGGAAAACGGGCTCATTCCTTATGTTCCTGTGCGGGGCTTTCCGTCCTGGACCCTTGCCGAACGGATGCGCCATTACGGCGTTCCGGGAGTCAGCATTGCCGTGATCCGGGATTTCAGGATCGACTGGGCCAAAGGGTATGGCCTGGCCGATACGCTGCGGAACATCCCCGTCACGACCGAAACCCTGTTTTCCGCCGGCTCCATCAGCAAGCTCGTGCTGGCCATGGCGGCGCTGCGGCAGGTGCAGGAAGGAACGCTGGCGTTGGATGCCCCGGTCAACCGGTACCTCCGATCCTGGAAGATCGAGGAAAATGAATGGACCCGCGCCACCCCCGTTACGCTGCGGATGCTTCTGAGCCATACGGGCAGTACCATTCAATCCTCCTATTTCGGCTTCCCGCCCGGTAAAAAGCCCCTGCCGGGCATCCTGGATATCCTCAACGGAAGCCCCTCGGCGGAAAGCCGCAAGGTGATCGTGAACAGTGCGCCGGGTAAGGAATTCCGCTATTCGGGCGGCGGCAGCATGATCGCCCAGCTTCTGCTTATGGAAAGCACCCGCCGCCGCTTCGAGGACCTGACCGAACAAACGGTATTCCGTCCCCTGGGCATGCGCCATTCCACTTTTGAGCAGCCCCTCCTGCCCGCTCTTTCCCGGCAGGCTTCCGAAGCCTACTCGGTGGCGCCCTGGTTCAGGGGAATGCCTTACGTATACCCGCAGCAGGCCGCAGCGGGACTGTACAGCACTCCTTCGGACCTAGCCCGCTTCTTCATCAACCTGCAGCGTTCCTATGCCGGCAGCGGCACCGTGCTGCAACAGGCCACCGCCCGGCAGATGTTCCGGCCGCAGGTGAAGGTCAGTGAAGGCTTTTACCGCGAGGAAATGGGCCTGGGGCCTTTTCTCCTGCAGCAGTACGGCAACCGCACCGAAAAAGG
>DATAGL010000049.1:0-7289 GCA_036263755.1 Chitinophagaceae bacterium
GTTTCCGCCATTTCGGTCATCAGCACATCGTTGTATTCCAGTCCCATACCGAATGCCGACAGCGTGATGCCTTCGGCAGCATACCGCCGCACTTTGGAAAGAATAAGCCCGCTGTGGGTCAGGCCTGCATTGGCCAGGCCGTCGGAAAGCAGCAGGACCCGGTTGATAAAGCCCGGCTGGTCATTTTTCAGCACTTCTTCATACCCCCGTTCCGTTCCGCCCCAGAGGTTGGTGGCGCCTTTGGCCTGGATGGAGTCGATCTTTTTATAAATGGAGTCTTTTGTGGTCACCCGGATGGCCGGCTGCACCACCGTTACCATATGGTCATATACGACAATGGAAACAAAATCCTGGGGTCCCAGGCGGTCGATGATCTTTTTGGCTGCCCGGCGGGCATCTTCCATTTTGCTTCCGGCCATGGAGCCGCTTTTATCCAGTACGATCGCCAGGTTCAGGGGCAGCCGGACCACCGTTTCGCTCCGGTAGCGCGCCGCTTCCAGCTCTATATACAGGTAACCGCTTCCGTTCCGTACGCCTGGCTCGGTAAACCCATTGTCTACCCCGGAATGAAGGGTCAGCAAACCGGAAGCCTGCGACAGCATGCGGCCTTCATGGCCATGGGCCCGGTGAAACAGCGGCAGTGAATCCGCCGGGACACTTCCGCCAGTGCTCCGCCTTTCCACCTGAAAGGAGGACAGGATGGCGACAAAAAACAGCAGGAAAGCGAGCAGACGGAACCGGATCATAAGCAGGATTTCCGGGGAGGCCGGACCGCCGAAAGATAGTTCGGGTATGCCGTTTCTGGAAATCCTGCCCTTTATCATGCCTTTTGCAGGCTTTTAGTGGCCTTTCATTCTTCCGTAACGGGTTTCGGAAAGCAGTACATGGGATGTTTTATTTCAGGTAACGGCAAGGTATTCCAGCCTGTTCTGCGTTGCGCATCAGCATATATAATTCTTCTGAAGAAAAGCCCCTTTTTTGCCGGGTCAGGGATGCGATTTCCTTTTTACCCCGCATGAAATCCATCTGGTAAATCAGGCGCCGGCCTTTGCTCCTGCGGGTGTAAATATCCAGCCGGGCCTGGTCAAATGTGAGCGTTTTCCGCACCACTTTACCCAGCGGATATTTTACGTAAAATTCCACTTGTCCTGCTTTTGGAAGAAGTACCACCCGGAAAACATATTGTTTCTGGAAATCAGAAACAACGGAATATATAAAAATGGAAATTGCCGGGGCGGCCATCCTGTCGGGGATCCATTCAATGGAAAAGAACAGGTCGGCCAAGACCGGCAGCACCAGTAACATAAACCTGATCAATTGATCCAGCAACATCCGGTGTTCTATAACGGAAACCGAAAAACTGATTTCCCTTTCTGCCGGAGTAGCATCGGTTGCCTGCATCCGCAAGTTTAATCGATAACTGCCAAGAGAAAAAGCCCTTCCTGCAAAACAGGAAGGGCTTTTTATATCAGCGAAATCAGCGCCTCATCTGCGCCCTCAGCGATTTATTTCACTTCTTCATACTCGGCATCGGTTACGTTTTCGGCACCGCCACCGGCTGCCTGCTGGCCGCCACTGGCTGCTCCGGCACCGGCGCCCGGCTGGGCACCGCCTTCGGCAGAAGCCTTGTACAGCTCTTCGCTGGCGGCCGTCCAGGCTGCGTTCAGCTCCGCTACGGCCGGGTCGATCTGGGCCATGTCGCCGGTTTTGTGGGCTTCGCGCAGCTTGTTCAGGGCGCCTTCGATGGTTCCTTTCTTATCGGCCGGCAGCTTGTCGCCGTATTCTTTCAGCTGCTTCTCGGTCTGGAAAATTAGGGCATCCGCCTGGTTCATTTTCTCCACGCGTTCACGGGCTTCTTTATCCGTCGCCTCGTTCGCTTTGGCTTCAGCCTTCATTTTTTCGATCTCTTCCTTCGTCAGGCCCGAGCCTGCTTCAATGCGGATCTTCTGTTCCTTATTGGTGCCCTTGTCCTTCGCCGTTACATGCAGGATGCCGTTGGCATCGATATCGAAAATAACTTCGATCTGCGGTACGCCGCGGGGTGCGGGCGGAATGCCGTCGAGGTTGAACACGCCGAGGCTTTTGTTTTGCGAGGACATTGGCCGCTCGCCCTGGAGCACGTGGATCTGCACGCCGGGCTGGTTGTCGGAAGCTGTAGAGAAGGTCTCCGATTTGCGGGTAGGGATGGTCGTGTTGGAAGGGATCATTGCCGTCATCACGCCGCCGTAGGTTTCGATACCGAGGGTCAGCGGGGTTACATCGAGCAGCAGCACGTCTTTCACCTCGCCGGTGAGCACGGCACCCTGGATGGCAGCACCAATGGCCACTACCTCATCCGGGTTCACGCTGCGGTTCGGCTTCTTGCCAAAGAACTTTTCCACGATCTCGCCCACTTTCGGGATCCGGGTGGAACCTCCTACCATGATCACTTCATCGATCTGGCCTACGCTGAGGCCGGCATCTTTCAGGGCCTGCTCACAGGGGCGCAGGCAACGGTCGAACAGGGTATCGGCCAGCTGCTCGAAACGGGCCCGGGTCAGTTTTTTCACCAGGTGCTTGGGCACGCCGTCTACCGCCGTGATATAGGGCAGGTTGATCTCCGTTTCGGATGAGGAAGACAACTCGATCTTTGCTTTTTCTGCGGCTTCCTTCAGGCGCTGAAGGGCCATAGGGTCTTTGCGCAGGTCCTGTCCTTCGTCGTTCTTGAATTCATTGGCCAGCCAGTCCATGATCACCTTATCGAAGTCGTCGCCGCCGAGGTGCGTATCACCGTTAGTGGATTTTACTTCGAACACGCCGTCGCCGAGTTCGAGGATGGAGATATCGAACGTACCGCCACCAAGGTCGAACACGGCTACCTTGCTGTCTTTATGCTGCTTGTCGAGGCCATAGGCCAAGGCAGCGGCCGTCGGCTCGTTCACGATCCGGCGGACGTTAAGGCCGGCGATTTCGCCGGCTTCTTTTGTCGCCTGGCGCTGGGCGTCGTTAAAGTAGGCCGGAACCGTGATCACGGCTTCGGAAACTTCCTGTCCCAGGTAATCTTCTGCAGTTTTCTTCATTTTCTGAAGCACCATGGCAGAAATTTCCTGGGGGGTATACAGTCTGCCATCAATATCGATCCGGACGGTATTATTGTCACCTTTTGCCACTTTGTAGCTCCAGTGGCTGATTTCTTCGGTTACCTCGTCATGCCGGCGGCCCATGAAGCGCTTCACGCTCGTGATGGTATTCTGCGGGTTGGTAATGGCCTGGCGCTTCGCCGGGTCGCCTACTTTCCGCTCACCGTTCTTCAGGAAGGCCACAACGGACGGCGTGGTGCGACGGCCTTCGTCGTTGGCGATCACCACGGGCTCGTTGCCCTCCATTACGGCCACGCAACTATTGGTTGTACCTAAGTCAATACCGATAATTTTTCCCATTTGATTATAGCGTTTAATAGTTGCCTATCCTGTAACAATGATTATGCCGCCAGGCCGGCACGTGAAAAATTGGCAGGTCCGTTTTCTTCCTCCTTCTGAAGCGGGGTCGTCCGGGCAATCCCGGGCCGGTATCTTCGTTATACGAATAACTTACAGGGCCTATGCGATTTTTCCTCCTTTTCGGCTGTCTCATTATTCTCTTTTCCGGCTGCAGCCGGAAAAGGGTCCCGCAGCCGGCCGTAACGGCACCACCGGTTGCTGTTCCGGCTCCGGCAGATACCCTTCCCCTGTCGGTGATCTCCATTCCGATTTCCATCAACCTGCAACCCTTCTTTGCCCTGGCCGAGCAGAGCGTGGATACGGTGTTTACCTCGCCGGGCTGGCCCGAAGGCTGGGTGGAGGCCGACTGTGCCACGCGGTATAAATACCGGTTCCGCCGCTCCCCGCTGCGCATTGCGGCCGAAGGCACGGTGGCCCGCCTTTCGTTTACCGGCTTTTACCGGATCATCGGCTCTACCCGGGCCTGTGCCGGCAGTACGGTGCTTTCCCCCTGGACCCCACCCTGCCGCTGCGGCTTTGAAGAAGGCGAGCGGAAGGTGACCATTGGCTTTACGGCCGGGTTCCAGCTGCGGCCCGACCACCTCCTGCTGGCCGATTTCCGGCGCGCCGAACCGGTGGCAGAGAATAAATGCACGGTGTGTTTCTGGGGACAGGATATTACCGGGACCGTACTCAATGGCTTAAAAGCGGAGCTGGACCTTTCCCGCAAGGCCCTGGCGGATTCTTTTGGCCGCACCGACCTCCGCCCTTACTTCCAGGCGGCCTGGAACAAACTGGCGGAACCGATCGCGTTACCGGGCCTCGGGTTTGTACGCCTGAACCCGCAAGCCCTGCACCTGGAAGGATTGTCGGCGCGCGGCAGCCAGTTGCAGCTGCAGGCCGGCATCAGCGCCCGGCCCCTGGTGGCACCGGTGGCCGGCACTGCTCCGGCCGGCGCCGTACCGCGGCTGACGCCGGCCCCGGCCAAAGGCAGCTTTTCCCTTTACCTGGATGCGGCCCTCTCCTACGATTCGCTTTCCGGGCTGCTGACCACTTACCTCAAAGGAAAGCGCTTTGAGGTGACGGAAGGCCCGGTAAAAAAGCATGTGGTCGTGGAAGCGGTCAGCCTGCAGGGCGAGGGCTCCGGCCTCAGGCTGGGACTGACTTTCAGCGGATCGCACCGGGGTACGGTGTATCTAACCGGGCGACCGGAATACGATGCTCCTACGGAAACCCTGGAAATCCGTGACCTCGATTACGACCTCCGGACTCGCGACCTGCTGGTCAAATCGGCCCGCTGGCTCTTCAATAAGCGGATCCTGGCCGAGCTGAACGGATATACAAAGTTCCCGATGACGGAATATTACCAAACGGCCGCCCAGACCCTGCAGGGCTGGCTGAACCGCGAATGGGCCAGGGGCATCCGGAGCACCGGTTCCATCGCTTCCCTCAAACTCGTGCGCATCCGGGCCCGGCCGGACCACCTTTCCCTGCGCAGTCATTGCGGCGGCCGGATGGCGGTGGCAGTGACAGGGAATTAGGGGTTGGGAATTGGGAATTGGGGGTTAGTTGATCAGTTGAATAGTTGATAATGTATGCCTGCTGTACTCTGTTCCTCTGTTGGCTCTGTGCGAAACCCTCTTCGTGACCTAACCCATTTCCCAATTCCCTCCCCTTATAACCAAAGCGGCTATTTCCGGCCCGCTTCCGCCACAATGCCTCCGCTCTTTCTCCTCATTGCTACCCCGGAAACCGGCCATTTCGCCCCGGATTTCCCCGGATTCCGGGGAAGCAATGAGGCGGAATCGGGGAGGCAATGAGGAACCAATGAGGAAAAACCTGGGAGCAGGTGTACTTCAACCCCGCTTTTCCAGGCAGCCGTCACCCGTTTTACCGAAGACCGTCACAAATGCGGGGAAGAGTGGTTTCGCACAGAGCCAACAGAGGAACAGAGCACAGCAGGAATACCTTATCAACTATTCAACTGATCAACTAACCCCCACCACTTACCTCCGGCCACCGGCTGTCTTCCGCACAGGGGCGGTGCGGAACGAAAAATGGCGCTGGGAAAAATAGTTGAACAGGATGACCAGGCCCGTAGTGAGGAATTTGGATGGTGTCGGGTACCAGCCGAAGAATTCCACGAAGATTTTCAGGCCGATATAATCGATGACCATGCAGCCGATGATGACCAAGAAGTAGCGGATGAACTGAACGTTCCGCTTCAGGTAGGATCCCTGGAAGATCACGAACATACTGAGGTAAAAGCCCACGGGCAGGGAAACGATAAAGGACATGAACAGGGCGGCAATGTGCGGCTTGAAGGCAATAAAGCCAAGGTCGAGCACTTCCTTGTTCAGGATATAATTATAGGAAATAAAGTAGACCGACAGTGTCAGCAGGGTGTTGGCCCCTCCGCAGGCGGCGTAATGATAGGTCTGCAGGGGCATGAACTTCCGGAACAGCGGATAAAAGATATCCAGGACCGCGAAAATGGATTTCCGTATCGTGTGATGGATGTGTTGCATGGCCGGTTGCGAAAATAATACCGTTTCTGCAAGTTCGCCGCACCTTTCGACGAAACGGGGTTAAGGGCTTGTGAAATCGCTCTGGTCCGGAATCCTTAAATTGCGGCCCAAATTTTAGCCGCATGAGTCTTGTCGCCCGCATCAAGGAAGCCGCTGCCCAGGCCATTGAATCGTTGTACCAGGTGCCCGCCTTTGCCGACGACATCCTCGTGAACGGCACGAAGCCCGAGTTTGAAGGCGATTATACCGTGGTCCTGTTCGCCCAGGTAAAGCAGCTGCGCCAGTCACCCGAAGCCCTCGGGCATGCCATCGGCACCGAGCTGGTGCAGCGCCATCCGGACCTGTTCACCCGGTTTAACGTGATCAAGGGCTTTCTCAACCTGACGGTGGCGGATGCCGTTTTTGCCGCCTTCCTGGAAGCTAAAGCAGGCAAGCATCCTCTGGACACCAAGACCACCGGCCGGAAAGTGATGGTGGAATACTCCTCCCCCAATACGAACAAACCCCTGCACCTGGGCCACCTGCGCAACAACTTCCTGGGCTGGAGCGTCGCCCGCATCCTGGAGGCGGCCGGCAACGAGGTTATGAAAACCTGCATTGTCAATGACCGGGGCGTGCACATTTGTAAAAGCATGATCGCCTGGCAGCTCTTCGCTAACGGGGCCACCCCGGAATCCGCAGGCATGAAGGGCGACCACTTCGTAGGGCATTATTATGTGCTGTTTTCCAACGAGCACAAGCGCCAGATGGAACCCCTGATCGCGGCCGGATTATCCAAGGAGGAGGCGGAAAAACAGGCACCCATCATGCAGCAGACCCAGCAGATGCTGGTGGACTGGGAGGCGGGGAAACCGGAAGTAAAGGAGCTCTGGGAAAAGATGAACGGCTGGGTGTATGAAGGCTTTGATGCCACCTACCGCCGCATCGGCTCTGACTTCAACAAAACCTATTACGAAAGCCAGACCTACCTGCTCGGGAAATCCTTCGTGGAGGAAGGGCTGGCCAAAGGCGTGCTCTACCGCAAGGAAGACGGCTCCGTCTGGATCGACCTCACCGACGAGGGACTGGATGAGAAGCTGCTGCTGCGCCGCGACGGCACTTCGGTATACATTACCCAGGACCTGGGCCTGGCCGACCAGAAATACGGCGATTTTCCCTATGACCAGAGCATTTACGTTATCGCCGACGAGCAGAATTACCACATGAAGGTGCTCCAGCTCATCCTGAAAAAGCTGGACAAGCCCTATGCCGGCGGTATTTACCACCTGAGCTACGGTATGGTGGAGTTGCCCAGCGGGCGGAT
>DATAGL010000050.1:0-1680 GCA_036263755.1 Chitinophagaceae bacterium
TTAGCAGCATAGCTGTGCAGTTCGCGCTCCATTTCGGCGGGGCTGGTGCTGTAGTACTGGATGATCTGCTTCAGGTGGTCGTCGTCGAATGCGGGATTGATAGGGGGAAGGTCGTGCACATTGGCCAGCTGGCCGAGGTGATTGCCCGTGAGTATGCGGCTGAGCAGGATGCTTTCGGGCAGGGCGTCGATGCCGATGCCCAGCTGGGTGTTGGGCTTGGCTACGGCGAACAGGCTTTCCGGGGTAACGCGGCAGTACCAGTCGCCTCCGAGCCGGGCCACCAGGTCGAGCTTCCCCTGGTCGATCTTTCCTTCGGCATTCAGCACCCCGTCGTCGAGGTGCATCCGCACCACTTCGCAGATGACCAGCTGGCCGGCCCCGCCTTCCTCGCCCAGCGATTTCACTTCCAGCACGCGGCATTCCAGCTTTACCTTGCTCTCCTTCACCATCGGCGGCCGCACCAGGGTGGCGGGCTCCTTCGTAAAGCCGGCCTTTACAAACTCATCGGTGCCTTTCGGGAACTCGCAGGAAGCCAGCGAGGTCTGCTGCACCATATCATAGGAAACGATGTTGATCACCACTTCGGGCACCTCGAGCACATTCTCCAGCGTATGCTTCGTGGTGTTGTCGCGCACGCGGCGGGCCGGCGAAAACACTACGATGGGCGGATGGGAGGAAAAAAGGTTGAAAAAGGAGAACGGGCTCAGGTTCACCCGGCCGGCCGTATCCACCGTGGAGGCAAAGCAAATGGGCCGGGGCGCAATGACGTGCTGCAGGTAGTACTGGCGCTCGGCCGGCTTCAGGGTGTGGAGGTCAACGATCATAAGAAGCACAAAATTGGGTAAATCCACCTTACCCAAAAAATGAACCGTTAAGCCTTCCTAATCGCCACTAATCCTTTTCCGCCTCGAAGCTGTAACTTTTAAAAGGCTAGATTCGTTATACGAAGACTTTCGTTAAAAATCAAAACCATAAAACGTTTTATCATGACTAAAACATTCCTGGGCGCCGCCCTCAGCCTGTTCATCGCCGGAACGGCCATTGCGCAAAACAAAAAGCAGGAAACCCTGGAAGGCAACGGCAACGTGGTGACCCGCGAGGTATCCGTTCAACCTTTTACCGCGCTGAAGGCCAGCGGCGTATACGAGCTGAAGCTGGTGCAGGGTCCGGGCGAAGGCGTGAAAATTGAAGCCGACGAAAACCTGCAGGAGCTGTTCGAGGTAAAGAACGACGGCAGCCAGCTGGTGATCTCCATGAAGGAAATGAAGAACAAGAACCTGAAGACGAAGAACAAGATGCGCGTCTACGTTACCTTCAAAACCCTGAAGTCGATGGAGCTGAGCACCGTGGGCAACGTTACCACCGACAATACCCTCAATTTCGACGACCTGGACCTGCGCACGACCAGCGTGGGCAACGTGAACCTGAAGCTGACCGCCGAAAAGCTGAGTCTTGAAAATAAAAGCGTGGGCGACGTCAGCCTGAGCGGCACGGCCTCCGATGTTGTTGTACGCAACAACGGCGTAGGGTCGCTGCATGCCGCTTCTTTCGTGGTACAGACCATGGACATCGACAACAGCGGCGTCGGCTCGGCCGAAGTGAACGCCGAAAAAAGCCTGAAAGTAAAGGATTCCTTCCTGGGCAAAGTAAGCAACAAGGGCGCGGCGCCGGTGCGGAAAG
>DATAGL010000051.1:0-3500 GCA_036263755.1 Chitinophagaceae bacterium
CCAACTACAAACCACCAACGAGCAATCGTCAATCGTCAATCGTCAATCGTCCATCCTCTCCGGCCGTACCTACGGAAGCAACCAAACCCTCGAAGGTTTCGTCAATAACACGGCTTTCAGCATTCTGCAGGCCACGCGCACCCGCATTTCGAAAACGGAATATATTTCCTGCCCCAGTTGCGGCCGCACCCTGTTCGACCTGCAGGAAACCACGGCAAAGATCCGCTCCGTAACCTATCACCTGAAGGGCGTCAAGATCGCCATCATGGGCTGCATCGTGAACGGCCCGGGCGAGATGGCCGATGCCGATTTCGGCTATGTAGGCAGCGGACCGGGGAAGATCACCCTGTACCGGGGAAAGGAAGTGGTGAAACGGAACGTGGCTTCGGAAGTGGCCGTGGAGGAGCTCATCGGGCTGCTGAAAGCGGCCGGGGCCTGGGTGGAGCCGGCCGGTGCCTGATTTCAATTTTTAAAAAGTAATACTGACTGATATGAAAAAAGTACACTTGTTTTTGATGGGATGCCTCACCCTGATGCTGGCCGGTTGCTTCGAAATCACCGAGGAACTGACCATTGCCGAAAACGGCAGCGGAACCTACGAGAATAAAATGGACATGAGCGGCCTGTTCGACATGATGGAAATGGCTGCCTCCATGGACACTTCGGCTTCCACGAAGGAAGGCCTGGACAAGCTGAAGGAAAAGATCGATACCACCATCTCCATGAGCAGCTTTTCCGATACGGCCAGCAACCTGACGGCCGACCAGAAAGCACTGATGAAGAACGCGAAAATGCGCCTGCGGATCAACCAGGAAGCAAAGGAAATGAAGATGGATATGAACTATCCCTTCACGCAGCTGTCCGACGTACAGCAGCTGATGAAGCTGAACGGCGAAGGCGGTTCCTTTAAAATGCTGGGCAAGGCCATGAAAGGCGAACAGAACGAGATGATGGGCGGCGACGAAGGAACACCCGGTATGCCCGACCTCAGCTCTTTCTTCGATTACACCTACCGCAACGGCCTGCTCGAGCGCAGGTTCAGCGAAGCCAAGTTCAAGGAAGCTTCGTCCTCCGAAAAGTTCAAGGAATTCCAGCAGGCGGCGCCCATGATGGAATCGGTGAAAATGAACACCGTGATCCACCTGCCCCGCGCGGCCAAAAAAGCCGAAGGCACGGGCGTAAAGCTGTCCTCCGACCGCAAAACCGTAACCATCTCCGCCTCCCTCTCCGACATTGCCAGCGACCCGAAGGTGCTGGGCTACCGGGTGGAGTATTAGGAAGATGGAATTGGGAATAGGGTATTTGGAATTGGGAGTTGATCAGTTGATCTGTTTATAAGTTGATTGGAAGCCATCCGGAGACAGGTGGCTTTTTTATTGCGTAGGACGCAGATGAGCAGAGCGCAAACACGGTTTTAAAATTGTAGCAAAAGTGTCCTCTCGCTTTTCCCCGTACACCCTACATCCTCCACCGTACATCAAAACACCCTCCTTTCTTCTTCTTTGTGCCCCTTCGTGCCTTTGCGTCTCCGTGGCCCACCCCGGTTTCCCTGCCATCACCTCGGAGCATTTATAAACTGCTCAACTGCTAATTCCCAATTCCCAACTCCAAATTCCTATCTTTCCGACATGAACCGCATCGACCGCCTCCACGCCATCCTGGTGCACCTGCAGAGCAAGAAGCGGGTGACCGGGCAGGAGATTGCCGACCGCTTCGGATTGTCGCTGCGCACGGTGTACCGCGACATCAAGGCCCTGGAAGAATCGGGTGTGCCCATCATCGGCGAAGCCGGCTTCGGGTACTCGGTCATGGAAGGATACCGCCTTCCCCCGGTCATGTTCTCGCAGGAGGAAGCGAGCGCCCTGCTGCTCTCCTCCAAGCTTGCGGAGCGGCTTACGGATCAGTCGGTACGCAAGCACCTGGACAACGCCCTGTTCAAGATAAAGGCCGTGCTGCGCAGCGGCGAAAAAGACGTCATCGACCAGCTCAACGAGGCAGTGGCCGTCAGCACCTACAACGATGTGCCTTCCGAAAACGCCACGCACCTCATTCACCTGCAGAAGGCCCTGATCGAAGAGCGCGTGGTGTGCATTGACTACTTCTCGCCGTACCGCGAGCATACCTCCGAGCGCATCATCGAGCCGGTGGGGCTGCTGTACTACAGCTCGGGCTGGCACCTCATCGCCTGGTGCCGGCTGCGCGGCGATTACCGCGATTTCCGGCTCAGCCGCATCACCCGCCTGCGGCTCTGCGACGAACCGTACAAGCGCGATAAACGGATCTCACTGCAGCAGTACATGTGCCATTTCCCGAAGGCCGAGGTAACGGAAGTAACGGTGCTGTTTCGAAAGGAACAGGCCCGCTACGTGGTGGACCAGAAATACCTGCGCGGCTTTAGCTCCGAGGAAGTGCTGGAAGACCATGTGCGCATGAAGTTCCTTACCGGCTACCTGGACTACCTCGCCCGCTGGCTCCTTATGTTCACCGATGCCGTTACCATCGAGGCACCCGAAGCAATGAAAGACCGCATGCGGGCCCTGGTGGGCGAGCTGCAGCAATACCGGTGAAGCGATGTGCCATTTACGATGGACGATGTACGGTGTACGTTTCGGCTTGATCCTTCATCCTTCTTCAATCGATATTCCTTGTTCGACATTCCGCTTCCGGCGGCAGGTTGCCCGCAAAGGCGCGTAGGGCCGCAAAGCCGCGTAGGGCCGCAAAGCCGCAAAATTTTTTATAAGGCACAATCTTTTGATTTGAACATTGCGTATTGAACATTGAATATTGCATACTTCCCTGTAACCCATTCAACGGTCCAACTTATCATCTCCATCCCAAGCCCAACTAAAAAACTCGCCCGCACCTGCTGACATAGGGCTGTCACCTGCCGGTGTTTTCTTCGGGTACAAACTTACCATTATGCGTGTACAAACCATTCCGCCCCAGCCGGTGCTTTATTTCCGGACCGAGACCACGATCCGGGAACTCGGCCGGTTTGCCTATACGGTTGCAGAAAAGCTGTATGCCGAGGCCCTGCGCCAGGAGCAGCTGCCCGCCGGCCCCATCCACTGGCTTTATTACGGCTGCACGGGCGAGCCTGACCAGCGCTTTACCCTGGAGATCGCCCTCCCCCTGGTGGAAATGCCCGGGGCCGGGTCCGGCTTTGAAGGAAAGGAACTGCCTTCCTTTTCCTGTGTCACCCGCGAGCACACCGGCCGCTGGGAAGAGATGACCACTACCTACGGCAGTATCTTCCAGTGGATGGCGACGGAAGGACACCGTCCGAGCGGCGTGTTCCGGGAAGTATACCTGCACCTGCATCCCGGCTATCAGGTAACCGAAATCCAGGTAGGAATAGAAGAAGGCTTATGAGGAAGTACCGGCTGGCGTCCCTCATCGCGGCCATCGGCTGCTGGCTGTACCTGCCTCCTCCCGGAGCGGAGCCGGAGCCGGTTTGCCCCTGTTGCGGCCGGCTGCTGTCCGGCATTCCCGACAGCCTT
>DATAGL010000052.1:0-2057 GCA_036263755.1 Chitinophagaceae bacterium
TTCTGGTTCACCATCGGTGCCGACAGCACCACGTTGTCCATGACGATCGCCAGGGCCCGGTTGATATTGGCCTGGGTCAGGTTGGCCCAGGTACGGGCACCTACGGGGTTCATCCGCATGGTAACTTCCCGCTTGTTGTTCATCGGGTTGAAATCCGAACGGGCTTCAATGATGGATTCACCTTCCAACGGGGCCTTGTCGCGGCCTTTGGTTTTGATCGCGTACAGGGCAACAATGTTGGAACGCTTGTTCTCCACCACGTCAGGAACGCCGAACATCCAGGCCACATCGGCAGGGAAATAGGCGCGGACGGCGGGGTTTTCCAGGTACTGGCGCACAATCGCCGTATCTTTTAACTGCACGAATCCGAACTGGCCGTTGTCCTGGGGCTGGAGCTGGCGGTCCACGTTCAGCAGCACATAATCGCGCCACAGGGACTTGCGGGCGGTGTCTGCTTTATTGGGGGCCGCTGCATTGGTACCGCCGGTTCCCGGCCGCAGCTGGTCGGCGGAGGCCACGGTGATGCCGGTGTCGTTTCCGGTAGTGTCCTGCGGGGCAGCCGCAGTAGCGGCGCTGTCCGGTGCGGCGGTAGTATCGGCAGCCGCCTTACCGCCCATCAGTACGTTAAAGGCATCATCGGCCTTCTGCAGGCCGGGGGCCAGTTCCGAAATATTGTACACTTCCCAGAACTGCAGGTTGGCCGAGGACTGGAGATTGCGGCGTACGCGCTCCTGGTCCTGGATGCCGGGCAGTTCCACGGTAATGATACCGCGCTCGGGGTCCGGGTTGATGTTGGGCTGGGCTACGCCAAACTGGTCGATCCGCGACTGGAGTACCCGGTAGGTACGGTCAAAAGCGGCACGGGCCTCGCGGCGCAGCTCGGTTTCTACCTGTTCATCCGTGAAATTGGGGCGGATACGGTCCTGGTTGCTGCTGGCAAACAGGGCAGCGAGGCTGCTGTTGGGTGCCACTTTCTCGTATTCATCCGTAAACAGGGAGATGAAGTCCGCATTGCTGTTGGCTTTCCGCTTGTTGGCGTTTTCCAGGGCGCGAACGAAGTTGGGGTCTTTGGGATTGTTGGCCATGGAACGCAGCAGCCCGCTCAGTTCTACTTCCATGGTTACGTTGATACCGCCTTGCAGGTCCAGTCCGAGATTCAGTTCTTCTTCCTTTGCTTTTTGATAGGAGATTGCACCGGAAGGCCCGTAGTGAACGGTCACGTCCTTGGTGCTGTCCATCAGTCTTCTCAGCCGCTCTTTAAAGCGGGCTTCTTTGGTGGCGGCGTCGGCGCCGGCGAAGTTGGTGTTGACAAAGCGCTGTGCCTGGGCTTCCAGTTTGCGCTCGTGGCTGCGGACTACCCAGGTGAAGGATAGCTCGTAAATAGAATACAGGATTAATAGGATCGTAAAAAAGCGGACGAGGCCTTTCAATTGCATACACGGTATTTTAAAGAGGGGCAAATATAGCTTTTTCGGCTTGATTTCAAGCTTTTATACATATCTTCCCCGCGCCCGACCCGGGTGCCGGAACGCCGTTCCGCCGTACGATTTTACCATGCGGTTCCTCCTTTTGCTTCTTACCGGTTGTATTTCAGGGCTCCTGCTGGCCGGCTGCGCCACCCAGAAAGCCCCGGAAACCGGCGGGCCCGTTTCCCGAAACCCCTTGCCTGTGGCTTATTCCGACTCATTTTTAACGAATATTTTGGCGCAGTACCCCAGCGATTTCGGTCCCCTGCTGGCCGATTCCGCTACCTGGCGCATCCAGATTTTATATACCCGCATCGACCGCGATCCCCAGGGCCGGCCCACGTTCCGCCACCACGGCTATGGTCAGGACCCCGGCCGCTACCATTACCCGGCATCTACGGTAAAGCTTCCGGTAGCTGCCCTTGCCCTGCAGAAGCTGCGCGAACTGGCAGTGCCCGGACTGGACCGGAACAGCATCATGATCACCGAATCCGGCTTCAGCGGGCAGACATCCGTGTACAACGATCCCAGTTCCGCGGACGGAAGTCCTTCCATCGGGCACTACATCAAAAAAATCCTCCTGGTCAGCGA
>DATAGL010000053.1:0-7438 GCA_036263755.1 Chitinophagaceae bacterium
CCTGTTGCTGTTCCTTTCCGGCCTGGCTTCCGCACAGACCGGCACCCTGAAGGGCCGGGTTTCCGATTCCGCCTCCGCCACCCCGCTGGTACCGGCCACCGTGCAGGTATTTCCGAAAGGCGGTAAGGAAGCCACCGGAGGCACGGTTTCCCGGTCGGAAGGCGATTTTACGCTGGCCCTGCCCTACGGCCGCTATGTGGCCATCATCGGCTTTACGGGCTATGCCACCCGAACCACCCGCGAGTTCGTGCTCTCCGCCGATCACCCGGCTGAAGACCTGGGCACCATCCGCCTTACTGCCGAGGCCAAAACCCTGCAGGGCGTGGTGGTACAGGCCGAGCGCAGCTATATGCAGCTGGAACTGGATAAGAAAATCTTTACCGTAGGCCAGGACCTGGCCAATGCCGGCGGCTCGGCCACCGACATCCTGACCAATATTCCTTCCGTAACCGTAGACCCTGAAGGCAATGTCAAGCTCCGCGGCTCCGACAACGTGCGCATCCTTATTGACGGCAAGCCTTCGGGGCTTGTTTCCATCAAGGGCAGCGGCGGGTTGCAGGGCATTCCCGCCTCCATGATCGAAAAAGTGGAGATCATCACCAACCCCTCAGCGCGCTACGAGGCGGAAGGCAATGCCGGCATCATCAACATCGTACTGAAAAAAGACCGCCGCCAGGGGTTCAACGGCTCCGTGGACCTCATCACGGGCACCCCGGTAAATATGGGCCTCGCCGGCAACTTCAACTACCGGCACAAGCGCCTGAACTTTTTCATCAACTACGGGCTTACCTACCGCCACCAGCCCGGCGCCGGCAACCTGTACCAGGAAGTGTACCGCAACGACAGCATCTTCGTTTCCGACCAGAGCAACAAGGTGCTGATGAAAGGGCTGAACAACAACATCCGCGGGGGACTGGATTATTATTTCACCGAGCGCAGCGTACTCACCGCTGCTTACCTGTTCCGCCGCAGCGATGCCCACCGCACGGCCGATATCTACTACACCGATTATTACTTCGACCGCTCGAACCGCTACCAGTTCACGCACCGCACGCAGGACGAAACCGAGGACGAACCGAACTCCGAATACACGCTCAGCTACCGGAAGACGTTCCCCCAGAAAGACCACGAGCTTACGGCCACAGCCAAATTTATCGACAACTGGGAAAGCTCCGACCAGCTCTTCACTCAAACGCTCTGGAAGAACAACCCGGGCGGCGCGGGCTCCTCCCTACTGCAGCGCTCCCTGAACGACGAATACGAAAAGCAATACCTGCTGCAGCTGGATTACATCCGCCCGCTGGGAAAGGAAGGCAAATTCGAAGCGGGCTTCCGCAGCTCGTTCCGCGACATGACCAACGATTTCGCGGTGTACGAGCAGGACGGCGGGGGCGTATTCGTTCCGATGCCCGGACTGGTCAACATCTTTCACTACGATGAAAATATTCACGGAGCGTACGGGATTTTGGCCAACAAGAAGAACCGCTTTTCCTATCAGGCGGGCCTGCGCGCCGAGTGGACCGACGTGACCACTTTACTGGAACAGGGGCATATTCTCAATCCGCGGCGCTATGCCAATCTGTTTCCCTCGGCACACGTAAGCTGGGAACTCGGGGGCGAGAATGCCGTACAGCTCTCGTACAGCCGCCGCGTACGCCGCCCGTTCTACAACGACCTTTCTCCTTTCATGACCTACATGGATGCGCGCAACTTCTTCAGCGGAAACCCGAACCTTGATCCGGAGTTCAGCGACGTCGGCGAGATCGGGCACATCAAGGAATTTGAAAAGGGATCGCTTTCTTCCTCGCTCTACTACCGCAGCACCAAAGGAAAGATTGACCGCATCCGCCAGGTGGACGGCGACGGCAACTCCGTTACCCTGCCCCTCAACCTGCGCTCCGAGCGGGCCTGGGGCGCCGAGTTCACGTCCAACTGGAGGCCAACCGGCTGGTGGAAACTGGACCTCAGCGCCAACTTTTTCCATGCCGACATCGACGGCAGCAACATCGTAGCCACGTACCGGGCCTCCACGTACAGCTGGTTCGCCCGCCAGACCTCGCGCTTCACCCTGCCGAACAACATTGAGCTGCAGGCCCGCGCCAACTACGAAGCGCCCCAGCGCACCGCGCAGGGCAGGCGCCGGTCGCTGTATTTTTTCGACGTATCGGCAAACAAGGATGTATTCAAAGGCAAGGGCACGATCAACTTCAATGTGCTCGATGTGTTCAATACGCGGCGCGGACGCTACACCACCAGCGGTGTCAACTTCTACTCCGAGGGCTGGTCGCAGGGCCGGCGCCGTCAGGTCAACCTCACGTTGAATTACCGCATCCGCCAGGCGAAGCCGGCCCCGCGGAAAGAGGAGGAATAAAAAACGAATGAACATAAAAAAGCCGGGCCGGGTGCCCGGCTTTTTTATGCCCTTATCGCTTTACCGGAAAGAAGCAGCGCATATGCCGGATCACCAATAACTTTGCCGCCACCCAAACGCAGCAACATGACCCTCGAGCACGTAGCCATCTGGACAAACAGGCTGGAAGCCCTGAAAGAATATTATATCCGGTTTTTCGGCGGCGTTCCGAACGACAAATACACCAACGTGCAAAAAGAGTTTCACAGCTACTTCCTCACCTTTGCTTCCGGTGCGCGGCTGGAGCTGATGACCCGGCCCGGCCTGCCGGAAAACAGAAATGATACGGCGGGGGCGCAGCACCTGGGACTGATCCACCTGGCCTTTGGCGTGGATACGGTCGGGGAAGTGGACCAGAAAGCCGAAGAACTCAAAGCTGCGGGGTTCCCCATCCTCAGCGGCCCGCGCAAAACGGGCGACGGTTACTACGAATTCGAAACGCTGGACCCCGACAACAACCGGCTGGAAGTAACGGCCGTATATCCTGTTTAATGTTGCAGCACCGCTACCGGATGCTCTGGTTGCCCCTGGTAATCAGCCCCATTCCCTTCGTCACCTCCTAAACCTGACTGCTGATGCCTGCCCGCCTTTTGCAAAAAATGGAAGAAGCTGAAACCCGACTCGGCGTCCTTTTTCCTGAAGAAATCCGCTCGTTTTTGTCCGGACTGCCACAGGCTGAAGTGCCATTCGGCGAAGAGGAGTGGCTGTTCGGTTCTTTCTGGGATGAAACCGGCAATTACCTGGTGGAGCGATCCCTCGATTTCCGCGAAAACTGGACCCTGCCGGGTGTTATTATCGCCGGCAACGGCATCGGCGACTACCTGGTGCTGCTGCCCGATGCAGCCACCGGCCGGCTGGCGTCCACCCTGTATGTGCTGCTGCATGAAACGGCCGAGATCAAGGTGTTTGCGGACAGCCTGCAGCAGGCGCTCGAAGCGGGCCCGCTGGATTATTTTTGGTCCGGCGAAACCCTGTACAGCCTTGATGAAGAAGAAAAGCTGGTCATCGGCCCGCGTCCTTCCGGTGAAAAGGATCAGCCGGAAGCAGCACCCCTTTCTTCTGATGATGAAGGTGACAGCGGCCTTCGGTCCGCTATTGACCGCTGGATCGATGAAGAAGAGACCGGCCGCTGGGCACAGATCCTGGAAGGGCTGCACCAGCTGACCCGCTCTGCCGATCCGCACCACCAGGCCTGGGCCTATTACAAGCTCAGTGACCTTTATTTTAAGGGATTTGGTCCCCAGCCGGTCCACCTGGAAAAAGCCCTTTCGTACAACGAGGAGGCCGTGCGGCTGAAGCACCATAAATCGATGGCCAACCGCGCTTTTTGCTGCCTCGCCGGGCACGGCCTGGAAAAAGACGTAAATAAAGCCTGGGAACTGGCCCATGAAGCCAACGAGCTTTCGAAGCAAAATAGCTTTATCGACATTATTTCCGGAAGCAAAGACAAAGGTGCCTATGAGTCATTGCTGGACAGGATCCGGAAAGAACAGGGTAATCAGAAAAAGGGGAAGGCCTGATCACCGGACCATCCCCGCCGGGAACTTTCCTGTGCAGGCGGACCGGGTTATTCAGGGAAATATTCCTCCCTCCCCGTAACTTATCGGCCCGTGCGTCGTACTATTGGGAGCTTATGAGAAAGAATTTCATTTCCTCCCCTGCCCGTCCCTTTCTGTACCGCATTCCGGCCCGCCTGCTCTCTCTACTGGCGCTGCTGGCCCTCCTGATGCCGGCCGGCGCGAAGGCCCAGAAAACCGACAGCGTGCGCGTGTTTGTGGACAGCGCCCTGAACATCCTGCAGCACCGCTCCCTGTTTGCCCGCCCGCTGAACTGGGCCGTCATCCGCGACAGCGCACACCGGATGGCCGCCCATGCCACCACCTACGCCGAGGCGGCGCCTGCCGTGCAGTTTGCCTTCAACCTGCTGGGCGACAAGCACGGCTGGCTGGTGCTTGAGGGAAAGGAGTACACCAATCCCTTCCTGCTGCGGGACAACAGCCGCATCAACGAAGCCACCAGAGCCGTGATCACCAAGCCCGGCATCCGGAAGGCCGTCCTCGGGAAAGACATTGCTTACCTCAACATTCCTTTCTTTGGCGGACAAACCGGTCCTAAAATGAACGATTTTGCCCAGCGCCTGCAGGACTCGCTCTGCGCGGCGGTGAACAAGAACACCAAAGGCCTGGTCATTGATCTGCGGCTCAACGGCGGCGGCAACCTGTTTCCCATGCTGGTAGGTGTGGCCAACGTGATCGGCAACGGTAAGTGGACCGAGTCGGTCAACAGCCTCGGGGAAAAAGACGGGGAACTGGTGCTGAAAGACTACAGCGTGACGCTCCTGGATACCATCGTCGTAAAGCTGACCCGGATGTGCGGCGATCATACCCGGCTGCCGCTGACGGTACTGATCGGCCCTGCGACCGGCAGTTCGGGTGAGCAGCTGGCCATCGTGCTGGGCCAGCGCAAAGGGGCCGTGCTGGTGGGGGAACCTACCGCCGGTTATGTAACGGACAACAACGGCTTCCGCCTGCCCGGCCGGGAAAACGGCATCGTGATCGGCGAATCCTATACGCGCGACGCCAAAGGACAGGTGTACCTGAAAGATGTGGTCCCGGCGATCCCCGTACCCGGGGGCGATGATTTCGGGAACCTGGAGAAGGACGCCAAAGTGCAGGCGGCCATCCGGTGGATCAGGAACGGAAAATAAACCGGCCATCAGCGTCCTTCATGCATTGCTCACCTGCAAAAAGATACAGCAGATATGTTTTCCTGCCGGGTCCTTCCTCTTGCCCTTGCCGCCCTGTTTTTCGTGGCCTGCAAAACGCAGAATAGCACCACGCTGCCCCCACTTCCGCAACGCGACTCGCTGACGGCCGCGCTGGAGCGCCTGTACAGCTGGGGCCATTTTACCGGCTTCGGCGTGGCCATCGTCACCGGCAATGGCAAGGTGTACCGGCAGGGATTTGGTTATGCCGAAAGAGAGACCGCCCGGCCCTACACCGAAAAGACAGTGCAGAACATCGGGTCGGTCTCCAAAACCGTGATCGGCCTAGCCCTGCTGAAAGCGCAGGAGCTCGGAAGGCTGCGGCTGGACGATCCGGTTAACAGGTACCTTCCCTTTCCGGTAAGCCATCCCCGCTTCCCGGATCAGCCCATCACCATCCGGCACCTGGCCACGCATACCTCCGGTGTCCTGGATACGGAGGCCTATGCGGAGCACAACTATATACTGAAGCCGGGACCGAACGGAAACGACACGGACGCCAGCCCTGGGGCCGAAGTGCGCTTCAATGCACCCGGCGCCGCACTGCCCCTGGGCGGTTTTCTGGAAAAGGTGCTTACCCCTGCAGGAGCCTGGTACAGGGAGGAAGGCTTTTCCCCGCATGCCCCCGGCAACCGGTATGCGTACACCAATATAGGGGCGGCCCTAGCGGCTTACGTGGTGGAAGGAGCCACCGGTGTGCCCTTTGATGTTTTCACGCGGAAACACATCTTTGGGCCCCTGGGCATGAAGGCAACGGGATGGAAATTTGCCGGCATCGACTTTACCCGGCACAGCCGGATCTACCAGGCGCCCGGCAAACCCCTGCCCTACTATTCACTAATTACCTACCCCGATGGCAACCTCATTACTTCGGTCAGTGACCTGTGCCTGTACCTGTCGGAACTGATCCGGGGGTATGCCGGACGGGGCCGCATTCTTTCAAAGGAAAGCTATGCGGAACTGTTTCGTCCGCAGCTGGTGGACCGGCACTTCGGGGAGCGCAACGAAAGGAACCCCTACAACGACGGCTATAATACCGGTATTTTTATGGGCATCAGTGCGGCCGGCTATATCGGGCATACCGGGAGCGACCCGGGCGTGGGGAGCCTGTTGTTTTTCGACCCGCGCACGCTGGCCGGCCGCATCCTGCTGGTAAATACCGGCTTTACGGGTAAGGAAAGCACCCGCACTTTTTTTGCCCTCTTTGACCTCCTGGAGACGCACCGGAAAGAATGGGAGATCAGACGGTAACGAAAAGTCGCTCAGGCCAGCCAGCCTATATACCGGCACGCCTGAATTTCGCTTCACCGGAGCCCTGCATCCCCGGGCTGCGGGAATCACTTCAGCAAAAACTAGTAAACCGATTGCAACTGCTGCGTCAGGTACGCAAAAGCCTTCGGCGCATCAGCCGGTATGTTATCGGACCGGCCTTCGATCATGATCGGACCGTAATAGCGGATGCGGCGCAGGGCCCGCAGATAGGGCCGGAAATCTTCTCCTGTAATTCCCGGGAAGGTGCGCTTTTCCTTTTCGGCGATCTCTGCGTACACAATGTACTTCCGGGCCTTCCGGATTTCCTTGGGCGACTCTCCTTCCTTCAGCATATGGTAGATGTCAGCATTGAGGCGAAAGTGCGGGTGGTCTACCCGGCGTACAACAGCAGCCGCTTCCTTCAGGGTATTGATGAAATTCGTTTCGCTGCGGTTCAGGGCTTCGAGGATGATGGTGATCCCGTAGCGTTCCGCCCGCCCGGCCATAGCCTGTGCCAGGGCGACAAACCCCGGCAAGGCGCTGGCGGCATCGTACCCGTCGGGCAGGCGCCGCGCCCCGCCGCTGCCCAGTACCAGGTTGGGGATGCCTGCCTGCTGTGCCCGGACCAGCACCGACTCGAGATAAGAAAGCACCTTTGTTGTATCCACTTCCGGCCCTGCAATCTTCAGGTTGCCGGGAAACAGTACGTTGCACATATAGACCCGGCAGCGGGCCTCCTTTACTTTACGGATGTTCTTTTGAAATTGTTCCCCGGGGATCGTTGGTGCCAGCAGGCTGCCTACCGAGGTGCCGGTAAGCCGGAAGCCGGCTGCATACACCAGGCTGTCCTGCTCCAGGCTGCCGGCCAGTCCCAGCGGGGGCAGGCGCTGCGCGCAGAGGCGCCCGCTGCCCAGGGATAGCAGCAGGAAGATTCCAAAGCGGACAAAAGTTCGTGCAGGCATGGGAAAGGGTTTCTTAAAGATAGGAGAGTTTGGCGTTTGGAGTTTGTGGTT
>DATAGL010000054.1:0-9652 GCA_036263755.1 Chitinophagaceae bacterium
CCGAAATACCCGGCTGCGGACCAGGGCTCGGCCGCGCGCCTGGCCGCATCGGCCAGGCCATAGGACAGGAGGACGAAGTTTTTCACCACGCCCTGCCCGGGGTTGTCCAGACGGGGGTTGCCGTCGGCAGGATAGAGTGAAAGGGCGGCCCGGCCACCGTTTCCGTACTCGATGGTGTACCCGGCAGCATAAATGTCGGCCCCGCCCAACGGGATGTTCATCTGGTAGTAGCCGTTTTCATCGGTGGTGGCGGAAGCCGCGATATACACCGTGCCGGGCGACCGCAGGCCAATATAGGCGCCGGCCAGCGGGTTGCCGGCCAGGTCGGCCACAAAGCCGTTCAGGATGAGTTCCTTCCGCCGGGCCTGCGGAAAGCGGGGCATACGGGGCATATAGTTCTCCATAACATTGATATAGTCCTCATCTGGCTGGAGGTAAAAGGCGGCATTACCGGAAATATCGGGCAGCGCGGGCTGCTCCGGCCAGGGAGCTTCCCCGTCGTCCCCATTGTCCCCGGGTACTTTTTTGCAGCCGGCAAAGGCCAGGAGGGCGCAGAGGAGGGTAGCCAGCAGCAGGAGCGGTGTTTTCAGGAGCAGGGAGGAACGGACCGGAACGGCATCCGGGGCCGTGGGTTGGTCCCCACGGGGAGCGCCCGGAAAAGCAGGGTGATGCAGGATCATAAGCAGCGTTTTTCAGGCAACGAACTTACCGGTACTCCTTCCTGAACCGGCGTCTTTTCCGACGAAAGACACCGGGGGCCGGCGAAGGGCTTCCCTGGGCGCCGGGTGACAGCCGGGCGGCTTCCCTCCTTTCGTCGACGCGGGCAGCCGTTCGTCGGGGAAGGTTTGTTCCCGGCCCCGTGCCTTCCTAACTTCCGGTCGTCCCCCTTTGGCCCTGGCTGTCGGCCGGGGTAAAAGGAGTTCTGTTTTGATTCGAAAACGATGGGTGCGCGAAACGGCCTCCCGGGCAAGAGCCGGGAACTCCACTGCGTACAACCACCTTTTTCCAAAGGTGGTTTTGGCGCTGGGGCCCCAGCCGGTGCGGGGCGGCTTTCCGGCAAAAGAGGTACGCTCTTTCGTTGCTGCGCCTAATTTTACACCGGGCACGGGGAACCGGCCGCTGATTTCCCGGCCGGCAGTCCTTGCTGCACCGCACCTTAAATACCGTCAACCATGCCGAAACGCCTGCTGCTCCTGCTGCTGTTTTTATGTTCCCGGGGCCTTCTTTGGGGTCAGGCCCCCCTGGTGGTGGAGCCCATCCTGGCCGGGATCGAAAGCGTCACCCGTTCGCTGCCTCCCGGCATCAATGAAGCCCACCGGGAGTACCCCGGGCACAAAGCCGTGTACGACAGCCTGGTGCTCCGGATCGAAAAGGCCTACCCCGCCCTGGCGGAAAAGGCGGGCCGGAAAAGCGCCCTGCTGAACTCCCTGGCCGGCTATACCACCGGAGAAGGAACGCGCTACCTCGTTCCGGCCAACCCGCAGATGGCCGAATTCTTCCGGACGCAGCAGGACCGAATGGACGCGCTCCAGAAAAGCCTGGAACAGCAATGGCCGCCGGCACCCGTAAAAACGGCCTATGTACAGAAAGGATACCTCCCTTCCTGGGACGCCGTGTACCGGTTGCGGCGCCCCACCCTGCTGCGCTACCGCGCAGGGGTGCTGCGGCTGGTACAGGCGGAGATCGCCTACCTGAAAGCGAACCGCGCGATGGCGGCCAGCGCCGACGATGCGGAACGGGTGCAATACGCGGAGGCAGAAGCCAAGGTGCTTCAGCAGCTGATCTACCTGCATGACCGGGTCCGGAAAACGGTGCTGGAAGACGGCGTGGAAAAGGTTGCCTTCTGCACCGAGCACCCGGCTTCCTGCCAGGCCTACGAAAAGCCCTGACGGGCGGCAGGCATTTGTTCCCGGGCTAACGGCTGCCGCTAAACGAACATTCCTCCTTCCCTTGTTTCCTGCGGCCGGTGCTCCTTGCCCTACAGACGGTGCAGGGTGTGCAGCCGCTTTAGCAGGAGCAGGAAGCTATACCTCACTTCCGTATTTATGCATCACGACAAAGCCTTCCGCTATGGAAGGCTTTGTCGTGTTATGCCTGGAGGGTCACAGGCTTACTGAAACTGGTAGGTCAGGTTCAGCTTGATATCGCTGATGTTAAAGATCATCAGTCCGGTAGCGGGATACCCGCCGGCGTTCAGCGACCACCGCTGCGTGGTGATGAAGGGGTGGTTTTTCGGATCATTGGAGCCGACGGTGGTTTGTACCCGGAGGTGTTTGCTGCGCACTCCCACCAGGTTGTCGGTCCAGCCGATGAGGTTATTTTCCCAAAGCCCCTGCTTGTCGGCCCTCGTTACATCATACTTGTACTTGATATACGAAGTAATGTTGCCGAGGGTGGATGTGACCTGAGTGAGGTTCCCGTCCTGCCAGCTGTACACCAGTTTGGGATAGGTGACTACCCCGTTGGTTTTTTCATACCCGTCGGCTTTGATCAGCTGCCCTGCCGCGTTGTAGGTAAACGTGAACTTCACCGTGCTGACCACTTTGCCTGCACTGGTTACTGCCGTTCTGATGCCGCCGAGTTCCGTCAGGCGTCCCGAAGCATTCAGCTTACCGATCAGCGAGTCGAGGGTTTGTCCCTGCAGGGAATTTTTGCGCCGGACCAGCACAGTGCCGGCTGCATCCTGGTACGTGAAGAGGTAATAGCCGCCGAAAAGGTAATTGACGGAAGAAGCCAGGCGCCCTTTGGTATCGTAGGTAAAGGCGAGGTAGGGCACGGTACTGCCGGCGACCATGACTTTCTGCAGTCTTTTGGCCGGAAGCAGGGAGGCCGCTCCGGTTTGTGCAGCGTCGGCCGGCTCCGGCGGCAAAGAGGCACCCGGTGCCGCCGGAACGGGTTCCTTGGTACAGCTGGCCACCGCCAGCATCAGCAATCCCAGGGGGAGGTAAAAAAGTGTTCGTTTCATAATGTTTACATTCTTGCGCAGCGAAGATGGCCGCCGGGAGCACCGGATCCCAAGTTTACTGCGCCCAGGCAGGCCGGACCGGCAACCAGGCCGGCCGGGATGCGATTGAACGGGAACGGGCGCCTTCTGCCGTGCAGGAGGCGCCCGTGCGCAGAAACGGTTTCGATTATAGATCAGCGTTGGCCGCTGCACCAGTGCAGCAGCGCGGGATACAGCTCCGCGACTGTCCGTTCCGGGTGCGCCTTCCGCAAGCGGATGAGCTCCCGGTTGAATTCCCGGAACCGGGTAAAGTTCCGGCGCTCCACCATCAGCTCTTCCCGGTGGCGGATCACGTATTCCGCGGTGGAAGGGTCATAGGTATCCAGCACGTAAAGGCAAAAGGCCGCATGGGTCAGGTACTCGTTGAACACGCTGACCGCATTGTTGTAAAAATCGCTTGCGGGGCCGGGCTTTGTCCATATGCCCTTTTGGGAAAAGATGCTGTCCACCTGCCGGGCGTATTTATTGGTGGCCGGGTTCACATAATTGTGATCGATCTCGGTGAACACCACACCCGACATCAGTCCTTCCTTTTGCTTTTCCGTGAGGCCGGGCATCCGGTCGTACCGGGCGGGTCCGCACACGAACATCACGTTCTCACCGAACCATTCCGTACTGTCGTAGGTGTAATACCGCTGCGTGCTGTGCGAGCCCCCGATCAGCGGTGAAAAAACGATGCGGTACGACTGGTAGCGGGTGCGCGGAAACTGCTGCTCCAGCCAGGTCCACATGGAGCGCACGGGCAGCAGTTCCTTCTGGCGCCGGAGTTCTTTTGCGTAATAGGCGGCGTGCTGCCGGTAGAACTGCCGGAAGCCCGACTTCCCGGCGAAGTCCTCCACCAGCGGCTTCAGCTTTCCGAACAGGCTGCTGTCGGCCAGCCCGTCGCCGTATACGAAATAGTAAGGCCCGTTGAACAGCAGCTCCGTTCCCGGGGACCCGGAGGGGGTGCGGAAGTTAAAGGCAAAGCTGTTCTCCCGGAAGCTGTAGTACTTTGCCGCATACAGGCTGTCGGGAAAGTCCAGTGCCTTGAATACGGGATGATCCAGGTACGGCTGGAAGTAGGCCTGTACTTCTTCGAAGTAAGGGCCCTCTTTGTTCAGATCCGCAGCGCGCCGGCCCCTGGGCGAAAGCGTCCAGATGATGTTGGCCAGCTCATACACTTCAGGAATGTCAAATTGGATACCGCCCTTGTGCTGCTGCCTGTAGGCTGCGGGGAAATAGCAGGCAACGTCGTTGTAATGGAACCGGAGTGTGGTCTTCCCCTTCGGCGAAGCGAAGTTGAGGTAGATGATGTGGGCGTAGGGAATGCGGTTGTGGTAGTTCAGCCGCAGCGAGTCGTTCCCGTAGTATACTGTAGTGTATTCGCCGGGCGCCCCGTCGGTGCCGGGACTGGATTGGTCTTCGCGGCTGACGCGGTAGGGCAGCCGCCGGTCGTCGCCCTTAAAGGTGAGGTAAAAAGTGTCGTTGGGACACCAGAGGGTTTGGGGATAGGTTTCTTCTACATGCTGCGCCCGGGCGACCGCCGCTGCGGCCAGGCAGCACAGGAGGAAAAAGAGGCATCTCATGGCTGGTTTCGGTTGAAAGGTCTGGTAAAGCGGGACTCTTTTTCTTTAGCGCCGGAACCGTTTTTTTATTGTGCCCCTGCGCGGAATACCTTACCGGGCTGCGCGGTTATGGGTACCGCTGCCCGCAGCCGGGACGACGGGCATGCAGCAGTCACCCGGAACAGAGGTGCTGTTCCGGACTGCTGATCGTTGCTTTTTGATTTTATTCTGCGGTCGTGGGATCAATCACCGTGCGCACTTCCTGGACCGCATTGGCCGGGAAGCCGCCCTGGCGGGCATGCTCGCGGATGGTGTCGGCATCGGGGGCGATGTACAGGCAGTAGATCTTGTCGTCGGTGACATAGCTGTGCACCCACTGGATCTCCGGGCCCATGGACCGGAGCACGCCGCAGGAGGTTTGCGAAATGCCTTGCAGCTCGCCGGGAGTTAAGTTTCCGGCACCGGGAAGTTCCCGTTCAATGACAAATTTGGGCATATGCTGGTATTTGGTTCCTGAATATTCCTGTTTTCTCAATCCCGGTTGGGCGTTCCGCGGCAGGGCGGACAAACCCTCGCACTTCCCGGGTAGACTATAGGATCCATAGAGGCGGAAAAGGCAAACGGTACAGAGCGTCCGGGCAAGGGGAGGCCGGCCCGTTCCTTTCCTGAATATACGTTTTTCCCGGCAGGCTGCCGCCAAAGGTCCCTTACCGGAAGGAGGAACTAAAGCCGCCATCGGCGATCATCGAATGGCCCGTCACATAGGAGGCGGCATCTGACAGGAGCCAGAGAATGGCCTCGGCCGCTTCTTCCGGATGGCCGATCCGCGCCATGGGGATGTAGGAGTTGTAAACGGCCTCCACCGAAGCCGGGTCGTCGGGCGCGGCCTTCCGGAACACCCCTTCCAGCATCGGCGTGCGGAAGGCGCCGGCGCAGAGCGCATTGATGCGGATGCCGGAGGTGGCGTACTCCTGCGCTGCCGATTTGGTCAGCCCCAGGAGTCCGCTTTTGGCGGCGGCGTACAGGGCGGCTCCTTTTGCCCCGCCCAGGCCGTTGACGGAGGAAACGTTGACAATGCTGCCCCCGCCCTGCTGCAGCATCTGGCGGATCTCGTATTTGAGGCAGAGCCACGCTCCCTTGAGGTTCACACCCATCTGCCGGTCGTAATCCCCTTCTTCCACATCGGCCAGCAGCACCCCGATCCCTTCCTCCAGGGCGGCGCTGTTGCAGGCGGCATCGAGCCGTCCGTGAAGGCGTACCGTTTCCGCCACCAGGGCTTCCACCGAGCGCGCATCGGAAATATCGGCCGCCCGGTAGTGTATGGACCCGCCGCGGCCGGCAGCTTCTCCTTCCAGCGCTTTTCCTTTGGCGGCATCCCGCCCGGCGGCCACCACGTGCCACCCTCTTTCCGCTGCCAGAAGGGCCGTGGCCCTGCCGATGCCGGAAGTGCCCCCGGGAATGAGCAGTACTTTGCTGTTCATGTTTTTGGATAAAAATAGGAATTGCGGCGCGTGCGGAGGGGTTTCGCGCAGAGGAAAGGAGAAAAGGAGGAAGGGAGGAAATATACCGGGCAGGAACATATCTGCAGCACTGCTTAGGGGACGCTGCGGTAGTTAAGGATGCACGTTATGCCACACCCGCGGAAGGGTTCTCCACTTTACGTGCATCGTACATCGCACACCGTACATCGTACATCGTACATCGTAAATCGTAAATCGTACTTCAGTTCACCAGCCCCGATATATCAATGCGGTCAAGGTACGGCTTCAGCCGGTCTGTTTCCTCGAAGGAGCGGATCTCTTCGACATTCCGGCTGACAATGCTGTACACGATCTCCACATAGAAGCCCTCGAGCTGGCACAGCATGATCTTGTACAGGCTTGTATTCCGGTTCCCGATAAATACCCCGCTGTGAAAAAGGAGTTCCAGCTGCTCCTCCTGACAAAGCTGTTTGAATGCACACATCTTCATGGCTTCTGATTTTACCCCCACGGAAAGGCCGGTAGCACGCTACCGGCCCCGTTCAAGCTATACCAATGAAAAAGGATTTCGCTCACTCCTCCTGCTCACCGCCTCTTTCCAGGTCGTCGCTCCTGATAAAGCATAAAAGAATATCAGGGAAGTAAGGGTAAGAATCGTGCCGTTGCCTTTTCCGGTGCGTACGGGCGCGCCGGAGCCGGAAGTTGTGTGCATCGTTCTACATATGGAAGCCTTGGCTCTTCCATTCGGGCAAACCCTCAACAAAAAAGGCTTCTCCTATACGCAGCCAGCCGGTATATGAATCCGGCCCGACCCTTAAGGGCTTTCGCTTACCATTCGAAAAAAGATGGAGGCGGCCTCAACCAATTGCCGCCCGAACCTGTTTCCGCTAAGGATTTCTCCCGATCATAAAAACAACAGGATGGCAAACACTGAAAATATTTTGCTTCAAAAGCTGAACGCTTCCGGGCTGACGACCGAACAGTCGCGGCGGGCCGTGCGGCTGGCAGCGGATTGGTTTTCACACACCCTGCCGATCGGCGGAATTACGGTCAGCCGTTTCCTTCTGGAGCAGCTCGATCCGCTGGCGCAGGATGGACCGCCAAGCGGCCGCTGACCGGCGCAGCGCCGGTCAATGGAAGACGGCGGCCTTCAGCCATACTGCCAGCAGGATCGCAAGGGAAATCAGGTCTACCCGGGCCTGGTCCGACAGGTTCATTTTCATACGCACCTAGTTTGGGCCGGAAAGTAACCTGCTTTACCGGCTACCCGGGGCGCGGGGCGGTGTATTTTGTCCGGCTACGGACTCCCCTTACGGCAGCAGTAAAGACAACCCTTAGCGGCTGCGTCCTTCCCGCACACCGATCCCGGACCCCGGTAGGCCTGCCGGGCCGGCAACCCGATCCGGAGCGCATCAGCGCCCATCAGTGTCCTCTGCGATCCCAGATGCTGCTGAGCGGTACCTGCGTCACCCGTACAGGCAGGCGGCGGGGCGACCGCAACTTCCAGGAACGGAGCGGCTCCTGCGGAAAAAAAACGGCGGTCATGGCAGTCAGGCCGCCGTCGGCAAACAGCTCCACGGAAGCCTGGTCGAGGATCACGGTCATGTCCCAGCGCGCGGCCCCGGAAATCCGGGGAGCGGTATGCCGACGGGCAAATCCTTTCTCAAAATCTGTCTGACCGGAGTGTGTCCGGTCGATATAGTATTGCCGGCTGGCGGCATCGTAGCCGATGACCAGGCTGTCTCCTTTTGCATTAGAAAAGGTCAGGGCAAAAGTTTCCGCTGCGGTACCGGACAGTTCCAGCCGTGCCGGGCCTCGCAGGCTGCCGGAGGGTGCCGGACTGCCCGCCGGGACCGGTACGGGTGCCCCTGCTTCCAGCTTGCGCAGGGCCGCTACCGGCCGGGAGGTCAGGAAGTATTGCGCTCCTATTTTTTCCAGACCGAGGTCGCGGGGCAGGGTGGCGGCACCACGCCAGTTTTGGGTAGGCACCACGTTGGCATACTGCCAGTTGTTCATCCAGCCGAGAAAGATCTTCCGCTTGCCGGTATGGGACCAGGTAACGCCGGCATAGTTGTCGGGGCCGTAGTCGACCCAGCGGGTCAGCGTATCGGAGGGCCGGAAGCTGCGCCCGTCGAAGGAACCCGTAAAATACTGGGTGGCGGAGCCCCCGTTGGGCCCGCCGGGGTTGATGCTGACCAGCAGCACCCATACCGTTTTTCCCTTGTACTCCAGGGGAAAGAGGTCCGGGCATTCCCATACGCCTCCGTGTGCCCCGATGTCTTTTCCGAAATCGCTTTCCCTCGTCCAGCTTTTCAGGTCGGGCGAAGCATAAAACGTGATACGGTCCAGCGTGGCTAGTGTCATGATCCATTTCTTTCCCGCTTCGTACCACATCACCTTGGGGTCGCGGAAGTCGCGGATGCCCGGGTTGGGCAGCACGGGGTTGCCGGCGTACTTCGTCCAGGTCTTTCCTTCATCCAGGCTGTAAGCCAGGCTTTGCACCTGGAAATCGTTGCGGCCCTCTTTTTCGCCCTTCGGATCGTGGTGGGTGAAGATGGCCACCAGCGGGGGCTTACCGCCCTTGCCAAAGCCCGATGTATTGTCCCGGTCCACTACGGCGCTGCCCGAAAAGATGTATCCCAGGCTGTCGGGGTACAGGGCTACGGGCCGGTGCTGCCAGTGTACCAGGTCGGCGCTTTCGGCATGGCCCCAGTGCATCGGTCCCCAGACCGTGCTGTCCGGGTAGTACTGGTAAAACAGGTGGTAGCGGTTGTTAAAGAACACCATCCCGTTGGGATCGTTCATCCACCTAGCCGGCGGCGAAAAATGCACCCGGGGGCGGTGCGGCTCATTATAGGGGGAAGCCGTGGCGGCCGGCGGGCGGCCTACCTGCGACCGGGCGTCCTGCGGGCAGGCAGCCAGCAGGGCGAGGCCCAAAAGAATAGGAAGGAGGGGTTTCATGCCAATCTGTCCTTTGCGTGAAGGAATCAAAACCGCCGGAGCGGCCTTTATTTTTTCATCAGCTGCTGTTCCAGGTCTTCCAGCGACACGCCCTTTGTTTCCGGCATCCGGGTCACTACCCAGACCAGCTGGAGCACCATCATAAAGGCAAAGAAGGCGAAGATGGGCCAGGGGTTGTCTTTGAAAACACCTTCCTCGGCGTCCAGGAAGACCGGCGTCACCAGGGTAATGAGGGCGGCAAACACCCAGTGGGTGCTGGCCCCGAAGGACTGGCCGATGGCGCGCACGTTATTGGGGAAGATCTCGGAAATGAACACCCAGATCACGGCACCCTGTCCGATGGCATGGGCCGCGATGAACAAGAGCAGGGAGGCCAGCAGTACGCCCGGGCCGGCGCCGGCATAAAAGCACCAGGCCACCATGCCGAGGCTCAGGATATAGCCGAACGAGCCGAGGAGCATCAGCTGCCGGCGGCCGAGGCGGTCGATAAGGTACAGGCCCACGAAGGTGAAAACAAGGTTGGTGCCCCCGATGGCAATGGAGTTGGCCAGGGAATCCCTGGCGGCCAGCCCGGCCCGTTCCAGGATTTCAGGAGCATAGTACAGGATGAAGTTGATGCCGGAGACCTGGTTGAAAAAAGCGATCAGGAAGGCCAGCGTGAG
>DATAGL010000055.1:0-2011 GCA_036263755.1 Chitinophagaceae bacterium
ACCCGGTGCAGTTCCTCAAAACCTCCACCGGCTATGCCGAGAAGGGCGCTTCCGTGGAAGCGGTGCGGCTGCTGCGCGCGCACCTGCCGGAGTCCATCCGGATCAAGGCCAGCGGAGGTATCCGTACAGCGGAATTTGCGCAGGAACTGGTGGACGCCGGCGCTTCAAGGCTGGGGTGCAGCGCCTCCGTGGCGATTGTAACCGGTTCGGCCGGAAACGGTGCCTATTAACAATGTCGCAACAAAGTTGGACCTATTTTTGACCTGCAAACACAAATTTTCCCCCATGCGTTATTTGCTTCTTCTGGCCGGTGTGCTGGTCCTGAATGCGGGTTTTGCCCAGAGCACCGATACGGCTGCGCAGAACGCCGTGCTGGTGCATAAAGATCCGCGCGTGGAGCTGCTGGTAAAGAAGCAGGCAGCCATCAATGCCTCCACCCGGCGCACGGCCCGTACGGCGCGCGGCTACCGGCTGATGGTGATCTCCACCAACAAGCGCGACGAGGCCATTGCCGCCAAAACAAAGATCTACTCCTACTACCCCGACATGAAAGCGTACCTCGTGTACCAGTCCCCGTTTTTCCGACTGAAGGCCGGCAATTTCAAATCCCGCGAGGAAGCCGAAAGAATGCGCAAGCAGATGCTGTCCCTGTTCCCGAAGGGCGTGTTTATCGTTAATGATACGATCGAGATCAAGCCGGAGGAGAACGAGGATTGAGGTTTTACGATGCACGAGGTACGAGGTACGATGTGTTTACAGTTATAGCACAGAACTAAGAAAGCGACAGGGTTTCGTGCAGAGCTAAGGAGGAAAGGAGTAATCACAGATGGCGCTGAAGAATGGAGAGGGATGACGCAGATAAGTCTTTATTCAGAGTGATCTCCTTTAACAGTTCCAGCGCATTCCCGACTAAATTGGGCCCAGCACCTGCGCAAGGTGTACCACCCCAGAATAGAGCAAACTGTGCCGGCCTAAGTAAAGATCCAAACTAAAAGATGGAATATGCGCGCCAGTTTCCTGCCCCGCGGCCCGCGCCGCCACAGGCGACAGCATTCCGGGCAGGCTTGAACTTTTCTGCCTCCAGGCAAAGATGAACAGAAGGACTCCCTGCAGAATACCGCAAAACAAATACACTCCCGATGCGGGATGCCCTTGCAGCTTGTAGCTTGTAGCTCGAAGCGCTCCGCTTATAACCCTTACTCCCCACCCACACCCACCGAATCCCTAAATTCGCGTCATGAAAGATGCTTTGCTGGAAATGATCCGGGAACGGGCGGAACGCTACGAGGAGGAATTCATTGGGGTGCGGCACCACCTGCATGCCCACCCGGAACTGAGCTACCAGGAGTTTGAAACCTCCGGGTTTGTACAGGAACGGCTGCGCAGCTATGGTATTCCCTTCGAGGTGAAGGCCACCACCGGCGTGGTAGGACTGATCGAAGGCCGCAACCCGGGCAGCCGCGTAGTCGCCCTCCGGGCCGACATGGATGCCCTGCCGATCCAGGAAGCGAACGAGGTTCCGTACAAATCCACACGGCCGGGGATCATGCATGCCTGCGGCCACGACGTCCATACCACCTGCCTGCTGGGCGCCGCGAAAATCCTTTCGGATCTGAAGGAGGAATGGGAAGGCACGGTCAAGCTCATCTTTCAGCCGGGCGAGGAAAAAAATCCCGGCGGGGCCAGCCTGCTGATCCGCGAAGGCGTCCTCGAACAGCCGGCCCCGCAGGCCATCTTTGCCCTGCACGTGAACCCCCAGCTGGAAACCGGCCGGCTTTCGTTCCGCGGAGGAAAGGTGATGGCTTCTGCCGATGAGCTGTACATCACCATCCGCGGCAAAGGCGGCCATGCCGCCGCCCCGCACCTGACGGCCGATACCATTCTCATTGCTTCCCACCTCGTCGTGTCGCTGCAGCAGGTGGTCTCCCGCAACAACAACCCGTTCTTTCCCTCGGTATTATCCATCACATCGTTCCAGGGCGGTTTTACCACGAATGTCATCCCTTCGGAG
>DATAGL010000056.1:0-8410 GCA_036263755.1 Chitinophagaceae bacterium
CATCTTCAAGCAAAGCAACATGTGTCAGCTTCCTGTTTTCACAGGGAGCTTTTTTTTGGCTGTCCGGGAGGTCCAATGGCGGTAACCTGCCGCTTGCGTGACCTTCCTATTGTCAACGCCTGCTATGCTTTCAGAAAAAGCTGACCTGCCGGTGGCCCCGTTCCGATCCGGAACAGCCGCAGCGGCAGGTCCCATTCATCAACTGCTAAAGAGGTATTAAACATGAAACAGACCATCGTAGCCGGCGTGGATATCGGGGGCTCACACATCACGGCCGCCCTCATCGACCTGGGCACCGGGAGCGTGCTCCCGGGCAGCTGGCAGCGCCGCGCCCTGAATGCACAGGGCAGCTCAGCGGAAATCATCGACGACTGGTGCCGGGCCATTGAGGACAGCTTTGCGTCCCTGGGCCTGCGGCCCGAGCGCCTGGGCATTGCGATGCCGGGTCCCTTCGATTATGCCGCCGGCATCTCCCTCATCCGCCAACAGGCCAAATACAACGCCTTATACGGGGTGAACGTAAAACAGCTGCTGGCCGCGCGGCTGGCGCTGGGTACGGAGCATATCTTTTTTTCCAATGACGCCGCCTGCTTCCTGCAGGGCGAGCTGGCCGGGGGCATTGCCCGCGGGTGCCGGAACGTACTGGGACTTACCCTGGGCACCGGCCTGGGATCGGCCCGCAGTTCAGCGGGGCGGGCAGAAGACGCCGACCTCTGGTGCGCGCCCTTCCGCTCCGGCATTGCCGAAGACTATCTTTCGACCCGCTGGTTTACGGGACGGTATACGGAACTGACAGGGACTACGGTACCGGAAGTAAAACTGCTGGCGGCGGCCGCTGCCACGGACCCCTATGCAGCGCAGGTCTTCGGGGAGTTCGGGGCGGCACTGGGTACGTTCCTGCTTCCGCTGGTACGGGCCGAAAAGCCCGAGCTGGTGGTGCTGGGCGGCAATATTGCACAGGCTTTTCCCCTGTTCTCCGCTGCCCTGCACCGGGTGCTGGAGGAAGGAGGGGCGCCGGTGGCGGTAAAACAAACGCTCCTGGGCGAAAAAGCGGCCTTGGTCGGCGCGGCTTCTTACTGTGTGCCGGAACTGCTGCCCGCAGGGGCAACGGGGCTGGTCCGGTAAAATTCCGACCACCGTTTGGAGATTATTTCTTTTCTTTCCCGGCAGGGTAGCCGGATCAACTTCCGGATCCTACCGTATACAGCTATGAAAAGAGTATCGATCAAAGACATTGCCCGGAAGGCAGGCGTGGCTCCCTCCACGGTTTCCTTCGTGCTGAACGGCAAGGCAAAGGAAATGCGCATCAGCGACGAGCTGGCCGAAAAAGTGCGTGCCCTGGTGAAGGAAACGGGTTACCAGCCCAATCCCAACGCCGTAGGCCTCCGCACCGGCAAGACGCGCACCCTGGGCCTGATCGTGGAAGATATATCCAATGTCTTTTTTGCCGCACTGGCCAAGACCATCGAGGACGAAGCCTATGCGCAGGGATACCGCATCGTATACTGCAGTACTGAGAACAACGATGAAAAAGGCCGGGAACTCATCCGGATGCTCTGGTACCAGCAGGTGGAAGGATTCCTCATTACGCCGTCCACGGGCATGGCTGCCGAAGTGGAAGCGCTGCTGGAAGGAGGGAAGCCGGTGGTGCTGATGGACCGCTACTTCACCGATAGCACAGTGCCGTATGTACTGGTGGACAACCGGGCAGGCATCAGTATGGGTGTGGAGCACCTCCTGGCCCGGGGCTACCGGAAGATCGCCCTGGTGACCGTGGACCTTGACCAGGTGCAGATGAAGAGCCGGGAAGAGGCCTACCGGACCTGCATGCGCAGGGAAGGGCTGGAGGAAACCGTGCTGTCGCTTTCCTACTCCATCCGCCCCGAAGCGGCGGTGTCCGAAATAGGCGCCTTTCTGCGGCAGCACCCGGACCTCGATGCCGTGTTCTTTGCCACGAACTACCTCGGGGTATACGGGCTGGAAAGCATCAAGAAAGAACACCGGTCCATACCCGGCGACCTGGCCGTGATCTGTTTCGACGAGCACGACAGCTTCCGCCTGCACACGCCCGAGATCACGATCGTGCGGCAGCCCATCCAGGACATTGCCCGCACGGCCGTTCAGCTGCTGATGCAGCTGCTCGACGGAAAGACCCTGGAGGAACCGCAGGTGACGCGGATGCCGGAACTGGTGGTCCGGGCTTCCACCTGATGCTTTTTGATCAAATGGGTGTATTATTTTATTGAGCCGGGTACCGAACCCCGGCGATCCTTTAATAAGTAGTATTTTGAAAACATTAGCTGCACCGCCTATGTCTGTTGACCTATCGCTTCCGCCGGACCTGCTCCGCAGGTACCTCGACGGGCAGGCTTCCGAAGAAGAAGCCCGGCGCGTGGAAGCCTGGTACGCTTCCTTCGAGGACCGGCCGGGAATCACGGAGGCCCTTACCCCGGAGGAAAAAGAAGCCGCCGCCGCCGGCAGCTTCCGGTCCCTGCTCGGCCGCCTTTGATCCTGCCCGGCGCAGGGGGAGAAAAAGAAAAATATTTGCAAAAACGTTTTTCTAAACCATTTTCTCCTTAATTTCAAAACTCAAGCGCGATTGCATGCTCCCTGTCACCCCAGCCTACAACTTACTTTCCGATGAGGAATTGTTCTCCCTGACCCAAAGGGAAGATCTCAAGGCATTCGAAGCCCTTTACTGCCGTTACTGGCCCGAACTGACCGACGCGGCCTACCGCCGGCTCCAGTCCCGCCAGAAAGCCGAAGACCTCGTCCAGGAACTCTTTATTTCCCTTTACCACAAACGCGAAGAACTGCAGTTCACGGTTTCCCTCCGGGCGTACCTGAACCAGGCCCTCAAATTCAAAGTGCTGAATGAATACCGCTCGGAGCAGGTACGTACTGCCTATGCCAAGACGGTTTTTTTTAGAGGACAAGGCAAAAACGTTTTTGCCCTGGATGTTGAGACCAAAGAACTCCAGCAGCAGCTGGAAGGCGTGCTTTCCGGACTGCCCGATAAATGCCGGCAGGTGTTCCGGATGAGCCGCCTGGAACAGATGACCCACAAGGAAATAGCCCTGGAGCTCCGGATTTCGGTGAGCACCGTGGAAAAGCACATCGGCAAAGCCCTCCGCACCCTCCGGGAGCGCCTGAAGGCTTATCATTACGCCGGCTAGAAAGCGCGCACCCGGCGCACATGGCGGTACCCCGTTCCTCAGGTGACATAAGAAGGAATCCATAAAAAATGGCTGACCGGCAGGCGGGAAATCCGCCACATGCATTTGCTTTGTACAAACCCATCAACGAATCCACATGAACAGAAGGAATTTTATGCAACAGGCCAGTGTTTTGGGCGCCGGGCTGCTGCTGCACCGCAACGCTTTATTTGCCGCTTCTCCCCTGTACCCCGTGGTACGCACCCCGGCCGGCTCGCGCAACTTCAACAGCCCCGCCGTGGAAAAGGCCATTGCCGCTTTTAAATCGGGGGTGAAGAACGAGGAGCTGGGCTGGCTGTTCGAGAACTGCTTTCCCAACACGCTCGATACGACCGTATTCCACCAGGTAAAGAACGGGGTGCCCGACACCTACGTGATCACCGGCGACATCGACGCCATGTGGCTGCGCGACAGCAGCGCCCAGGTCTGGCCCTACCTGCAGCTGGTGGACCAGGACCCCGCCCTGAAGCAGCTGATCGCGGGTGTGATCAACCGCCAGACGGCCTGCGTGCTGAAAGACCCTTACGCGAACGCTTTTTACAACGATCCCGAAAAGCGCGGCGAATGGGCCACCGACCATACCGATATGAAGGCCGGCGTGCACGAGCGCAAGTGGGAGATCGACTCGCTTTGCTACCCCATCCGCCTCGCCTACCACTACTGGAAAAAAACAGGCGATACGAGCCCGTTCACCGGTGAATGGAAGAACGCCGTGCTGGCCACCCTGCAGGTGTTCCGCGACCAGCAGCGCAAAACAGGCAACGGTCCGTACAAGTTCCAGCGCACCACGCCTCATGCCACCGATACGCTGCCGATGAGCGGCTACGGCTACCCGGTAAAGCCCGTGGGCCTTATCTGCTCGGCTTTCCGCCCCAGCGATGATGCGACGGTCTATTCCTTCCTCATCCCGTCGAACTTCTTTGCCGTTACCTCCCTGCGCCAGGCAGCGGAAATGATGCGTGTGATCCTGAAGGACGCCGGTTCGGCCAACCAGCTGACGGCCCTGGCAACGGAAGTGGACAAAGCACTGAAAGCCCATGCTACGGTGAACCACCCGAAATACGGCAGGATCTACGCGTATGAAGTCAATGGCTTTGGTTCCTATAACCTGATGGACGATGCCAACGTGCCCAGCCTGCTCGCCCTGCCGTACCTGGGCGCCGTTTCCAAAACCGACCCGGTGTACCTGAACACGCGCCGCTACGTGCTTTCCGAAGACAATCCCTTCTTCTTCAAGGGCACGGCCGGTGAAGGCATCGGCGGTCCGCACGTGGGACAGGACATGATCTGGCCGATGGCCATCATCCTGCGCGGCCTCACCAGCACCAGCGACGCCGAGATCCGCAGCTGCATCCAGCTGCTGCAAAAGTCACACGGCGATACCGGCTTCATGCACGAATCGTTTCACAAGGACGACCCGAAAAAATTCACCCGCAAATGGTTTGCCTGGGCCAACACCTTATTCGGTGAGTTCCTCTGGAAAACCTACCGGGAAAAGCCGGCCCTGCTGGCCTGATCCAACTTTCTTGCTGACGGGCTTTTTCGCATGCCCGGCACCGTTGCCCCGATTTGTTCAAACCATTGGCCGGCCACCCCCGGTGGCCGGCTTTCTGTTCACCGCCGTGCGAGGGCTGTTTTATTGTGTCCTGCCGGCAGCAATTCAATACCATGCGCGCGCTCCTTGCACTGATTTCGCTGGGCCTGCTGGCCACCCACCTGCCGCAGCCGGCACAGGCCCAGAAAACCACGGGCACCGGCCGGTTCACCCGTTACGTCAATACCTTCGTGGGCACCACGCCGCTCACCGATCCGCGGATCGTGGGCTTTACCGTGCCCAAGGGCTGGCGCCCCTGGTCGGGGCTCACCTACCCGGGCTCCTCCTTGCCCAATGCCATGGTGCAGCTCAGTCCCATGACCGAGTACGGCTCCGGGGCCGGCTACGAATACGAGGACAGCACCATTCTCGGCTTTACCCATACGAATAAGGGCCACTGGAACCTGTGCAACATTCCCGTGCTGCCGGTTTCCGGCACCGCAGCGGGACCCCGGTTCGCTTCCCGCTACAGCCACGGCAACGAATCGTCCGCGCCGGGCTACTACCAGGTGTTCCTGCAGGATTACGGCATCAATGTGCGGCTGACCTCCACGCTGCGCTCCGGCTACCACCAGTATACCTTTGCCGATGGGAAGGACCGCCGCATCCTGTTTGACCTCGCCCGGGCCAACAACCGCGTGCGGGCCTGGAGCATCCAGCAGGACGGGCCTTCCGCCGTGCGGGGCTTCCAGGATGTAGGCAACGACAAGATTTATTTTTACGCTGTAGTGAACGGGACGATCCGCACGCTCGATGTTACGGAAGAGGGCAAGCGCGACGGCCGCGCGCTGCTGCACCTGCAGGACGGAGGCAAAGGACCGGTGGAACTGAAGATCGGCCTGTCGTTCGTCAGCACCGCGAACGCGAAGCAGAACCTCGAAGCGGAGATCGGCAGCAAAACCTTCGAGCAGGTACGCACCGCCGCCGAACAGACCTGGGAAAAGACCCTTTCGGCGATCGCCGTGGAAGGCGGTACCGCCAGGCAGAAAGGCATGTTCTATTCTTCCTTCTACCGCTCCCTGCTCTGGCCCGCCCTGCGCTCCGACGTGAACGGGGAGTATTTCGATGAAAAAGGGCAGGTGGTCAAGGCCTCCTTCCGCTATTACACGATACCCTCGCTCTGGGACGACTACCGCAACAAGCTCGTGCTGCTGGCCATCGTTTCGCCCGACGTGACGGCCGACTGCATCCAGTCGCTTAAAGACATGGGCGACAAGACCGGCGCCATTCCGAACTTTTTCCACGGCGACCACGGCGCTTCCTTTATTGCCGGCTCTTACCTGCGCGGCATCGACAACTTCGATGTGCAGGGCGCCTACCAGCTGCTGCTGAAAAATGCCTTCGTGGAAGGCCGCAGCCGGCCTCACCTGAACGAATACATGCAGAAGGGTTACATTTCCGAGCCGCAGATCGACAGTCCCCACGTGGAAACCAAGGCCAGGGCCGGCGTGGCCAAGACCCTCGAGTATGCCTACGACGATTACGCGCTGGCCCAGATGGCCCGCAAGCTCGGCGATACGGCCAATTACCGGAAACTGATGGAGCGCTCCCGGAACTACCGGAACGTTTTTGACCGGGGCACGCGGTTTATGCGCGGCCGGCTCGAGAACGGCGACTGGGTGAAAAACTTCAACCCGCAGTATCCCTACTACGAATATATGTACCGCGAAGCCAATGCCTGGCAGGTATCGTTTTTTGCGCCCCACGACATGGAGGGCCTCATTGCCCTGTACGGCGGGCCGAAGCCCTTCGAGGCGAAACTGGATTCGCTCTTCACTCTGCCCTGGAACCCGAACTATATTGCCCGGAACGTGGAAACCATGGTGGGCCAGTACTGCCACGGCAACCAGCCTGATCACGAAGCGCCGTTCGCCTACCATTTTATCGGCAAACCCGAAAAGTCGCAGAAGATGATCGATTTCATCCTTGACTCGCTGTACGGCATGGGCCCGCAGGGCCTTGACCTCAGCGGGATGGACGATGCGGGTGAAATGTCGTCCTGGTACGTGCTCAGCGCGCTGGGCCTGTATCCCTACGCCGCCGTGGAAGACCGCTACCTGGTGACCGTGCCGCTGTTCGAACGCGTTACCTGGACACAGCCGAACGGAAAAGTGCTGACGCTCGTCCGGCGCGGAAAAAGCCGGCACCTCCAAGGCATCCGGGCCAACGGGAAAACGGTGGAAGGGTATTTTGTGCCGCACAGCCTGTTTCAGCAGGGCGGTACGATAGAGATTCAAACCCGTTGACCGGGAGACCGCTAGCTAAAAAGCCAAAAGAAAATGGCCGCCGGTAGAAATGCTTCCGGCGGCCATTTTCTTTTGGAAATAGGTGGTGTCCGCATGGCGGTATCCCCCCGCTGTCGTGACTTATACTTATTCTACCGCTATACTCAGAATTATTATTCGATTAAATGTGCATGCTTATGAACTATGTTCCGGAACCCGCCGGCCTGCGTGTTAATGCCGCAAGCCCCGGGATCACACTCCAACGTTTCTTTTTATCTCTATTCCTGCTGCTCGGCACGCTTTACCCGGCTTTCAGCCAGACGGTCGCCGTGCGGGGGCAGGTGCTTAATGAAGCCGGAAGCCCCATCCAGGGCGCTACGGTACAAGTGCGGAACACCGCTGCGGTAACCACAACGGATTCGTCCGGTGCGTTCAGCCTGTCGGCGCCTGCCGGCAGCACCCTGGTGATTTCGTATGTAGGGTATACCCCCCAGCAGGTGGCAGCCGCCGCCAGCGTGACCGTTGCCCTCCAGCCGTTGAACAACAGCCTTGGTGAAGTGGTGGTGGTGGGCTACGGCACCCAGCGCCGCGTATCGGTGACCGGTTCGGTGGACCGCATCGGGGCCGAAGCCATCGAAGGCAAGCCCGTGGCCAACCTGAGCCAGGCGCTCCAGGGCGTATCGCCCAACCTTATCATCCAGCAGCGGAGCTTTGAACCAGGCCAGGGCCTGAACATCAACATCCGCGGCCTGGGCACCCTGGGCAACAACGATCCCCTGGTGGTGATCGACGGCATCGTGGGCGGTGATATCAACCTGCTCAACCCGGCCGACGTGGAAAGCATATCGGTGCTGAAAGATGCCGGTACCGCCGCCATCTACGGTTCCCGCGCCGCCAACGGCGTGCTGCTGATCACGACCAAAAGAGGCCGGAAGAACGAAAAGCCTTCCCTTATCTATGACGGTACGTTCGGCATCACTTCCCCGAAGATCATGGCCAAGCCGGTAGACGCCTGGGAGAATATGTATTACAAGAACGAGTCGCTGGTAAACTCAGGCCGCCAGCCGGCCTATTCGCCTTCCGAGATCCAGGCGATGGCTGCGCGCGGCAACGGGGACTGGAGCCTTTCCTCCATCCTGCAGAAGGCCGCCCAGCAGAATCATTCGATCAGCATCCGGGGCGGCGGTGCCACCAACACCTACCTCCTTTCTTTTGGATACATGAACCAGGAGAACAACTTTATCGGGCCCAACTACGGCTGGAAGCGCTACAACATCCGCCTGAACCAGACCTCCGAACTCGGACGGTTCCGCCTCAATACCGTTCTGAGTTATGTGAAGTCGGACGGAAAGGATCATTCCTCCAACGCCTCCACG
>DATAGL010000057.1:0-3443 GCA_036263755.1 Chitinophagaceae bacterium
TTTCACCAGTCCCGCGTATTTTTTGTTCTTGCCCAGGTTCACCTCTACCCGGCAGCCCGGCTGCAGTGTGGAACGCAGGTGATCCGGCACCGACCAGGTGTAGTTTTTCGGAAGGGCGAGCGGTATGATGATTTCAGCAAACAGGGATGGCAAATTTTGGGGACCGGGTTGATTGAACCGGAAAAATAAGAAGCATTTCGCTAGGATGCAGTTTTGCTGCTGAATTGTCAGCCCATACCGGAGGCAAAAGGGCTAAACGGAGTGTCGCCCCCAAAAGCATGACAAAAGCAGTGTTTACCCATTGCCTGTTACACTGGCCTCCTGCGGCTTTCCGGCGCCCGGTGCTCTTTTCCGGTCCGCCATCAGCTGCCATACCTGCTCCTTCAGCCGGGGCACATCGGCAAGGGTCATTCCCTCTGTAGGCACTTCTTCCAGAAACAGGGCCCGGCTCCGCCCCGGGTTCAGCGAGAACAGGTATTCGTGGGGCATCCGGGCATAGGCATCGAGGAACAGTACCGGCTTCACAGGTACGCCGGTTTCGATGGCGATGCGGAAAGCCCCGTCGTAAAAGGGGGCCAGCGGCTCCTCCGTGGTATTGAACGTGCCTTCGGGGAACACCAGCACCGAGATGCCGCGGCGCAGCACCGTTTTGAGGATCTGTACGCTGCGGGCCCGGTTGCCCGAGGAAGCCCGGTCCACAGTAACAATAACCCTTTTATAAATAAACCCGAACACCGGCAGGCGGGCCATCTCCACCTTGCCCAGTGGCCGTACGGGCCGGCGAAACGCCTTGACCAGGATGGCGGCATCAAAATAAGACTCGTGGTTGGCCACGAATATGTAGGACTGACCTTTGCGCAGCGGCTGCTCGTAGAGGTTGCGGTGCCAGATAAAAATGAGGGGAAACCAGAGATCGCCCCAGAGCACGCAGGCCCGGTAGATCAGGTTGCCGCCCCGGATATTTCCCAGCGGGGCGACGAGCAGGGCCCAGAGGAAAACAGGGATCATCAGGATCAAGAAAAGAAGCACCGCGTACAGGCAATAGATCCATTGCAGCGGCCGCAGAAAAATCGTTCGGTTCATGTTCATTTTCGTTTTGCCTCCGGGCAGGGACAATCCGCCCCGGCAGGCAGCAGGTCCAGGTCGATAATGGTGGTTTGCCGGTCGCACTGCCGCAGGTAGATCCGCAGCGTACGCCCCTCCCCCGTTTCGCCCTGCAGCGTAAATACCGGGCAGGGCCGGTAGCGGCGATCCGACCGGTTCAGCAGGATCACCCCCGCGGTCAGCACGTTCCGGACGGCCGGTTCCGTCAGCCGGTAGCAGTGCATGCGGCAGCGCACCTCGGCGTAAAACTGCAGGGATTGCGGGTGCCGGTTTACGGGCTCCTTACGGGGCCGGGGCCGCCGGAAATAAGCCGCTGCCGCCAGCAACAGGAGTCCGGCCAGCAGCGAATAAAGCACATTTCGGGAATTCACCGGCAGGGTTGTTTTTGCGCTGCCAAAGTAAGGTTTTTCCGCAGGAAGGCCCGGCACCGCATCCGGAGGTCCTTTTGTCCAAGCTTTAACCCTTCCCGTTCCGCGCCGGACGGGATTTTTCGTAGTTTTGCGGCTTCATGGAAAAACAGCGTACCGTTGCCTTTCATACCCTGGGTTGCAAGCTCAACTATTCGGAGACCTCCACCCTGGCGCGCCAGCTGCAGGGCGAAGGCTTTGTGAAGAAGGAGTTTGACGAAGTGGCCGACGTGTACGTGATCAACACCTGCTCGGTTACGGAAAATGCCGACCGGGAATGCCGGCAGTTGGTGCGCCGCATCCAGCGGAAAGCCCCGGCCGGACTGGTCGTGATCACCGGTTGTTATGCCCAACTGAAACCAAAGGAGATCTCCGAGATTCCTGGCGTGGACCTGGTGCTGGGAGCGGCGGAAAAATTCAACCTGTCGCAGCACCTCAAAGAACTGACCAAGGGTGACTCCACCCGGATCTCTTCCTGCGACATCGATACCGTCAGCGGGTTTCACTCCTCTTACTCGGTGGCCGACCGCACCCGTACCTTTCTGAAAGTGCAGGACGGCTGCGATTATACCTGTTCTTTCTGTACCATCCCGATGGCCCGGGGAAAAAGCCGTTCCGACTCTGTTGCCAATGTCGTGCGCAACGCCGAAGAGCTGGCTGCGGGCGGGGTGAAAGAGATCGTACTCACCGGGGTGAACCTGGGCGATTTCGGAAGGGGACCCGACGGTGCGCGCCGCCATGAAGAAACCTTTTATGACCTCATCCGCCGGCTCGACGAAGTGGAGGGCATCCGTCGGTACCGCATTTCTTCCATCGAGCCCAACCTGCTCACAGAGGACATTATTTCCTTTGTGGCCGGCAGCCGGGCCTTCATGCCGCATTTCCATATCCCGCTGCAGAGCGGCTCCAACGAAATCCTGGGGGCGATGCGCCGCCGGTACCGCCGGGAGCTTTACACCGAACGCGTGGAAATGATCAAGTCCCTGATGCCGCACTGTGCCATCGGCGTGGATGTTATTGTGGGCTTTCCCGGAGAATCGGACGATCACTTCCGGGAGACTTTCGATTTTCTGCACGCGCTCGACATCAACTACCTGCATGTGTTCACCTACTCGGAGCGGGCCCAAACAAAGGCACTGGAAATCCAACCGGTAGTGCCGGTGCCCCTGCGCCAGGAGCGCAACAAAACCCTGCGCAACCTCAGCTACCTGAAGATGCAGCATTTCACCGAGCAGCACCGCGGGCAAGTGCGGCCCGTTCTTTTTGAAGGCGCAGTGAAAGAAGGCATGATGGAAGGCTATACCGACAACTATATCCGCATTGTGACGCCCCACCGCAGCGAATGGGCCAACGAGATCGTGGACTGGACGATCCGGTAGTTTTTTTGAAAAAATTTTTTGCCGGAATTATTGAGCCCTTATCTTTGCACTCCCAACAAACGAAAGGGAGTTTAGCTCAGCTGGTTCAGAGCATCTGCCTTACAAGCAGAGGGTCGGCGGTTCGAACCCGTCAACTCCCACTCAATACCAACAAGGGTCTCAGGAAACTGAGGCCTTTGTTGTTTTAAGGCATCGATGATTGGAGCATATGCGCTGAAAAAAAATGTATTCTGCTTTCCGGAATGATCCCTCATTTATTCAACGACCTGTATACCGACTACCTACAGCAAGGAAACTTTGGTAATAATGGAAGCCTCAGGCACACGTTTCCAGCAAGGCACAAAAATCACTAAACGGATGCCGGCTATCGGCAAAACCATTTGTATTACATACATGGATACAGTGAAAGCGATAAGCAGCGAAGCGGTAATCCGGCAGTACGATATCCCCTGCATCTGTTTTAGATTTTGAATTGACCGCAAAATGAACAGTGACAACAGTGTTAAAGGAAAGCCTCACCAAATGATTGGTATTGCTGAAAAAATCAATGAAA
>DATAGL010000058.1:0-2229 GCA_036263755.1 Chitinophagaceae bacterium
TCTTTTTCCTTCAGCAGCGAAAACTCGTCCTTTGTCAGGCGGAAGCGGTCGAAAGCGTCCTGGTCGAAGAACATGGCGTACACGTCCACCTCGCGGGCGCCCTGAAAGGCCAGCGGCTTTTTGCCGTCGCGGTCGGTAACCCAAAGGAGGGCCTTGCCGCCGAAGGCCCAGCGCGGGGCGCCGTCGAAGAAGCCGCTTTCCGTTACGTTGCGGCGGGCACCGCTGCCGTCGGCTTTCATCAGCGCCACTTCCGATGTGCCCCAGCGGCCTTCGGCCGAGCCGAAGGCGATCCATTTGCCGTCGGGCGACCAGGTATAATACTGGTCGCCGTCGGCATAGGAGAAGTTCACGCCTTTGGGCACGATGGTGCGGCTCTTGCCGGTGGCGAGATTGTGCACTTTGAGCACGTTCCGCTCTTCGAGGTAGGCGATCTCCTTGCCGTCCGGCGAAAGCTCGGGCTGGAACTCATCGGCATCCGTGGCCACTACGGGCGCTTCGCGCACCACCGTGGACGTATAGAAATAAGGCTCTTCCTTCCGTTCAATGGCGGCCTGGTAAATATCCCAGCTCTGGCCGCGTTCCGTTGAATAATACAGCGTGCGGCCGTCGGGCGAGAAGCGAACGTTCCGTTCCTGCTGCGGCGTATTGGTAATGCGTTTGGTAAGGCCGCCTTCCACCGAGGTCACGAACACTTCGCCGCGCACGACAAAAGCGATCTCCTTGCCGTTGGGCGAGAGGGCGGTCTGGGTAACGCCGGTGTTGATGGGCATGATCCGTTCGGTATTGGTGCGGGTGTCGGTACCGATGCGGATGGACAGCTTCTGCGGCTGGCTCCCTTCGGTCATCGTATAGATCTCGCCGTCGTAGGTAAAGGCCAGCGTGCCGTTGTCGGAGCGGCTGAGGTGGCGTACGGGATGGTCCTTCAGCTTCGTCAGCTGCTGTACGGAGGCCGCTCCGCCGATAGTGCCTTTGTACACGTTCTGGCTGCCGTCTTTTTCGCTGAGAAAATAAAAGCTGTTGTCGTCGCTTCCCCAGACCGGCTCGCGGTCTTCCCCGTTGAAGGAAGATACCTGCAGGTATTCGTCTTTCTTCGCATCCCAGATCCAGAGGTCGCGGGTAACGGCAGAAGTGTGGCGCTTGCGCCAGGCATCTTCATAACCTTTGCGGTCCTGGAACAGGATTTTATCGCCCGTGCGGTTATACCGGGCAAATTCCGACCCGGCCGAATTCACCATTACGGAGCGGCCGCCGGCAACCGGCACCTGGTACAGCTTCACAAAAAGCCCCCGCTGCGGGAACCGCGCCGAGGTGGATACGTCGTTGCGGTTGGTGCCGAACAGCACTGTTTTTCCGTCGGGGGAAAAGTCGTACGGGATGTCGTTGGCGGAGTGATAGGTAAGGCGCCGCGATTCGCCGCCGGCAGCCGGCATTACAAAAACGTCGAAGTTGCCGTAGCGGTCCGAGGCAAAGGCGATCCATTTGCCGTCGCGGCTCCACACGGGCATGTAGTCGTGTGCCTCGTGCAGGGTAAGGGGATAAGCTTCCCCGCCGGTACTGGCTACTTTGTAGAGGTCGCCTTTATAGCTGAACACGATCGTTTTGCCGTCGGGGGAAATCGACGGGTAACGCATCCACAGCGGTGTCTGCTGGGCCCGGAGGGAAGGGGCCAGCGCAGCCGCCAGGAGCAGGCAGAAAATTTTTCTCATGATGGGTCTATTTGAACCCTTTAAATTTACGGATTCCCGTATGCATACCGACAGCCAATTGACCAATCTTCTCAAACGCTCCATGAGCGGTTTCCACCCGGTAGTGCCGTTCGATCCGGCGCAGGACCGGCTGCTGCGGCTGGACTTTACCGAAGCCAATACGGAGCTCCACCCGTCGCTGCTGGAAGACACGGCTGCTTTTTCCGACTGGGTAAACGGACAGCTGGCCGGTGCCGGCGCCCGCTACGGGGTGGGCGGCTACGGCGAGCACCGCACCATCTACAGCCGCAGCCGCGTGTTCGATGCCCCGGAAGGGGAAGAGCCGCGCCGCCTGCACCTGGGCCTCGATATCTGGGGCAGGCCCGGGACGCCGGTGTATGCCCCGCTGGACGGCATCGTGCATTCTTTTCAGTTCAACAATGCCTTCGGCGATTACGGGGCCACCATCCTGCTCAGCCACCAGCTGGAAGGCCTTACGTTTTACACCCTGTACGGGCACCTCAGCCTTGCTTCGCTGCAAAAC
>DATAGL010000059.1:0-3360 GCA_036263755.1 Chitinophagaceae bacterium
TGCAGGGGCCGAACGTCATGATGGGCTATTATAAGCGGCCGGACCTGACAGCGGAGGCCATTCAGGAGGGCTGGCTGCATACCGGTGATATCGGTTCGCTGGAGGAAGGCCGCTTCCTGCGCCTGACCGACCGGAAGAAAGAATTGTTTAAAACCAGCGGCGGCAAATACGTGGCGCCTTCGCCCATCGAGAACCGCCTTACGGAACACCCGCTGGTGGAACAGGTGCTGGTGACAGGAGAGGGGCGCAAGTTCGTGTCGGCATTCATTGTACCTTCTTTTTCCCACCTGGAAAGCTGGTTCCGCACCCAGCGGAAATCCTACCCCGGTCCTGACCATGCGGTCCGGGACCCGGACGTGCAACAGCTTTTCCGGCAGCTCGTGGATGCGGCCAACAGCTTTTCCGGACAGGTGGAACAGGTGAAAAAATTTACCCTGCTGCCCCGGTCCTGGACGGTGGAAAGCGGGGAGCTGACGCCCACGCTGAAGCCCCGGCGGCGGGTCATCCTGGGCCGCCTGCAGCAGGCCCTGGAAGCGATGTATGACTGATGAGCCGGCGGAAGGCTCCACGCAATGGCGCTATGGTTCGCAAAGGCACCTGTTTCTCTTATCTCTCCGGAATGACTGGAGACTACACCGTACACCGTACATCGTACACCATACATCAGCTCTCTATCCACAATAGAAAATCCATCAATTTCCCAGTCTGGTCCGCTCATTCTGGCAATCCATTTGCCCCCTTTCCCTAAACGATTCTTCATTCAAATACACGATTATGAAGCGGTGGATCATATGCAGTATATGGATCGTACTGTTGACGGGGCCCGCGGCTGCGCAACAGGGCGAAACGAAAAAGAAAACAACGGCAAAGCCGCAGCAATCTTCCGGCGGACAACGGGAAGGAACGGCAGTGCGTAAGGAATCCGCAACCGAACATGCGGCTAAAGGAGGCGGGGCTGTCATCAACCTGGAAGCGGCAGCACCGCCGGTGGCACCGGGTACGCTGCGGATCGCCGACCCGGTGGTGCTGACCCTGAAGGAACGTGCTGCCGACCCGGCCGGTGCGCGCAGGGCCGATGCACGACCCCTGGGTGCGCCGAAAGGGGCCTTCGGGATCGCTGACGGACGCATCACCTTAATGCCCGCCGGCGCCCGTACGCTGGGCGGTATTACCGGCAGCGGTACGGTAGGCACCGGCACCAGTACCGGGGTGCTGGATATGAGAGGGCCCGCTACCGGCCTGAACGGCAAGAACCCCTACGCAGGGACTTCCGTATACGGCACCGCTGTCACGGGCATCGGTCTCAATATCCAGCCGGCTGATTCCCTGCGCACCGTCAGTCCGCGGAAGAACTAAACAAACCGGATAGGAGGAAAAGCCGCAGCATTGCCTGCGGCTTTTTTGTGCCCGTGTAAGCCTGCCAGAAGCAGCCTTACAAGGGACATTCGCATGATGGCGGAAGTACAACCACCCTATATCAGCATTCCGGTAAAAACGAACGTTCTGAAAGCTTCCCTGAAGCGATTGTTCTTCTTTAAAAAACCACTGCAGATAAGAAACCATTCCCTGGCGGGGCTCTGCCTGGGCTATAATTTTTTAGCCGGCAGTGCTCCTTCCCGGAACTTATCTTTGCGGCGCATGCAACACCCTATTCATACGGTCATTTTTGATATGGATGGCCTGTTGATCAATTCAGAGCCCCTGTGGGGGCTGGCCCTTAATGAAGTGTTTGACACCTTAGGCCTGCAGCTTTCCCCCGAAGAGCTGCTGCAGACTACCGGGCTGCGCACCACCGAAGTGGTGCAGTACTGGTACGGAGAGCGGAACTGGACCGGCCGGTCGGTGGAACAGGTCACCGAAGAGATCGTGGATAATGTAACCGCTAAAATCAAGGCCGAAGGCGCTGCCATGGAAGGCGCTTACGGGATCCTCGACTTTTTCAAAGGCCGCGGCTTCCGCATGGGACTCGCTTCTTCCTCACCCATGCGGCTGATTGAATCGGTGCTCGATTTCCTGAACATCCGCTCTTATTTCGAGGTGCTTTCTTCCGGCGAACAGGAAGAGTACGGAAAGCCGCACCCGGCCGTTTACCTGTCCTGCGCTGCGCGGCTGAACAGCCATCCCCTGCAGTGCCTCGCCTTTGAGGATTCCATCAACGGCATGATCGCAGCCAAGGCGGCCCGCATGAAAGTAGTGGTGGTTCCCGAGCCGCACAACCATAACGATCCCCGCCTCATCCTGGCAGACCTGACCCTGCATTCCCTGGCGCAGTTTACCGAAGCCCATCTGCAGGAACTGCAATGAGCAGGTGACACTAGACAGTTGTTTTAAATGCGGTTGATAAGTTGAAGGGTTAATAAAGTGAAATAAGCAATACTCAATATTCAATTTTCAATACTCCACACGGTATTCCGGATTGGCATATAACACTGTATGGGGGCATTTCCAACCATTAGGAAAATAATCGTGTGCATCCCTCCCAAATCCTTCAAATCTGCGGTTCCGCAAGTTCCGGGTTTTTATCCTGCACGCATCCGGGCATTTTTGTGTTCTAATACAAACCCATGCAGCGATTTCACAACAAAACTATTTTAATCACCGGGGGCACCAGCGGAATAGGGCTGGCTACTGCCGAAGCATTTTTACAAGAAGGCGCACAGGTACTTTTTACCGGGCGTTATGCGGATACGGTGCACGAAACCGCTCACCGGCTGGGCAGCGGCGCCACCGGTATCGTGTCTGATGCCTCCCGGAAGGAAGCGGCCGCGCACCTGGCCGAAAAAGTCCGGTCCCTGACCCCGCAGCTCGATGTATTGTTCCTGAACGCCGGTTACGGAAAGTTTGCCCCCCTGGAGGCGGTGTCGGAAGACCTGATGGAGGAACTGTTTCAATTACACGTGAAAGGTCCTTTGTTCACCCTGCAGGCGCTGCTTCCGCTGATGCCCGCAGGCAGCGCGGTCATCCTTAATACGTCCGTGGTGACACGCTATGGCATGGCCGGGTCTTCGGTGTATGCAGCCGCCAAATCCGCAGCCGCTTCCCTGGTGCAAAATGCCGCCGCCGAACTGGCCGGCCGGGGCATCCGGATCAATGCGGTCAGTCCGGGATATACCGAGACCTCCATTTTCCGTAAAACAGGCATGACGGATGAGCAGATAGAAGGGGCCATAGCCTCCGTGCTGCCCACGCTGCCCTTCGGGCGTTTTGCACGGCCGGAAGAAATCGCCCGTGCCGTCTGTTTCCTTGCTTCCGGTGACGCTTCGTATGTGCACGGGACCGAACTGGTGGTGGACGGAGGCTATTCTGCCATCCGGAAGTAATCCTTTAATTTTAAATCCCTGGTTATGATCCTTCAACAGC
>DATAGL010000060.1:0-1942 GCA_036263755.1 Chitinophagaceae bacterium
CGTGGAGCGGCGGGCGATTGCCAAAGTACTGTCCGATGCCCACGGCAAATACCGGGTGCACCTGCAGCCGGCCGGCGGGGAAGCCATCGTTGTATCCCGCGACCGGGGAGCCGCCTTCCGCCAATGGCTGGGGGGCTAAGACCCATCAACCTTTTTTAACCAACCAAAACATACGAACATGAACAACAAGATTCTGGGGTCACTGGCCCTGGCCGGGGCTCCTTTTTTCCTGCTCAGCGGGTACCTGCAACCCTATTGCTCCTTTCTGCACGAGCAGCAGTTCTACGGTGCCTGGGGCATAGTGTACCTCACAGGCTGGATGTGCAGCATCCGCGGACTGCAGCGGCTGCAGGCCACGGGCAGCGGCAAATGGGGCCGGGGCCTCCTGTGGGTGCTGCTGGGCAGCCTGGGCCTGGCCACCCTTTCCAATGCGGTCCAGCTGTTCGATCCGGGGAACCGCTCCCTCCTCTTTATTGTACTGGATGCGTTCTGGCCGGTGAGCAACCTGCTGATGGGGGCTGCCGCCATTACCGTGGCTGTGGCCGGAAGACTGAACGGGTGGCGGCGGTTTGTGCCCCTGCTGGCAGGTGCCTGGCTGCCGGTGCTGGTGGTCTGTGCCGCGGTCTTTGGGCGTACGGGCGTTACCGGAACCATCGCGGGCGTGTATTCGGCCATTGCCTGGAGTGTGCTGGCCCTGATGATCCGGAGCACACCGGAAGCACACCGGGTGGTATATGTCGGCCGGCCGGCTCCGGCCACCGAAGCGGTCCCTGTCGCGTAAGCGGAAACGATCCGGAAGGGCGGCACAGAAGCGGCCCTTCCGGATCCACTAATGAATAGTTCCGGTGGCAAAGGATGGAATAAAAGCGGTTTATTTCTGCAGCTGGATCCAGTGCGGCCAGAAGGAACCGGGCGCCGGGAGCAGCCGTTTCTTTTTCAGGGCGCGCAGCCAGCGGGTAGTCTGGACCATCATTGCATGAAGGAAAAACAGGGTGTTGACCAGCAGGTGCAGGCCCCCCAGCAGGGGCGCCACCAGCAGGTATACAATAAATCCGGTAAACGTAAGTAAGGTTGGCATGGTGTGCAGGTTAGTCGGTGCTGCACAGGATACGGGAGCGGTCGTTCCAGAGGATATGAAGTAGACCACGTCAGCGGCCGTTCTGTTGCATGGCTTTTGAGGAATTCTTACAAATAATTCCGGCAGCCGCAACAGGCGCTCCGTTGGTAATGTACACCGAAGGGACAGGCTTTACAAGTACCGCAGCCATCTTTTTTCAGGATGCCGCTCCTTGTACCGCCCGTACCAGCGGCAGAGGGGGTACAGGGCCGCCACAACCCCCAGCCATACAAGGTAAACGGCCCACAGCTCCAGCCCGCTGGGCCCCTTCGGCCTGCCGAAATTAAAGCCGAATACGAGGTCCCCGCTCCGGTACCCCTGCAGGAACACCATGAGGAAGAGCAGCGGATGAATGAGGTACCAGTGCACCAGGAAATAAAACAGGGGCACCTTGCCGTATACACTGACGATCTCCGTCCACCGGTTCCGCACCCCCTGCACGGCAGAAAGGATCAGGAACATCAACCCTAAGAACAGGAGGCAGAACTGAAGGGAAGGGGGATACTTGGTCAGGTTGATAAAGGAAAGCACCGTATACAGGCCGTTCTTTTGCGGCGCCCAGGGAACCGCGTCGCCGTACCCATTAAGGACCCGCAGCCCGAGGAAGAGCGCGATGGCGCCCAGGCCCAGCTTAAGGAACAATGCTTTCTTCTTTTGATCTTCCTGCAGAAAGAACCGGCCCGCGCCAAAGCCCGTCAGCATGATCCCCAGCCAGGGCACCGGCGGATAGCCGATAACGAACAGGCGGTCGCCGCCCAGCGGGAAGGCCCCGGGTGCGAAGAACGGCATCAGCACTTTTTTGAACAGGGAGGTTTCGCTGCCGGG
>DATAGL010000061.1:0-3499 GCA_036263755.1 Chitinophagaceae bacterium
ATCAGTATTGATGGGCAGGATATACACCGTTTCATCGAAGGAGGTGTAGGCGTTCAGGTCGGCGCCGAACTGCACGCCGATCTTCTGCAGGTAGTTCACGAGCTCGTTCTTGGGGAAGTTCTTCGACCCGTTGAAGCCCATGTGCTCCATGAAGTGGGCCAGGCCGCGCTGGTCGGGCTCTTCGAGTACCGAGCCGGCATTCACCACCAGGCGCAGCTCCACTTTCTTCTCCGGCTTCGGGTTGCGCTGGATGTAGTAGGTGAGTCCGTTCGGCAGGCGGCCGATCTTTACTTTGGAATCAACGGGCAGGGGGTCGGTAGGCTTGTACTGGCCGAGGGCGCCTGTGCTCCATACCAGGAGCAACAGCAGCCAGAGGCGGTTCATTTTCATCATGTAAGGTTGTTATTACAGGCAGTAATTTAGATGAAAATTTATTTCCATATTGGAAATTACAGAAAGATTATATGAGCGGTGAGCTGAAAGCTGAAAGCTGCAAGCTGCAGGCTACGAGCTTCGAGCGGCGAGTGGTGAGCTGCAAGGGGCTTACACACGCTCCCTAACCCTCGCCGGTGAGGAGGGTTAGGGAGCGTGTGTTGTAGTAAGGACATAAATTGGGAAGTGCCGGTGTCCCGCGCTTGCTGATCAACTGGATCAGGTCCTGCTAAACTTAGGAAAGATGACCCGGCCGGACCCTCATCTTCGCGCTCGCTCTTCCTCTATTGGTGCCATCTCCGCCTGAGTTAATATCAGTCTTATCAGCGCCATCTGTGATTGCTCCTTTTCTCCTTAGCTCCGCGCGAAACCCTGTCGCTGATTGAGTACACTTCGATACCTGTAAACCCATCGTACATCGTAAATCGTACACCGTAAATCGCACATCATACCGCGATCCGCTGCGCAAACCCAAACCCCGTAGCCTCAAAATACCGCTCCAGCGCCTGCTCCAGGGTGCACAGCCGGATCCCTTTCTCGCTTTGCAGGGCACTGTAGGCCGGGCGCCGGGCTTTCCAGCGCAGGTCGGCCTGGGGCACGGCCTGCACGAGTGCCGGGTCGTAGCCGGCCATGACGGCTACCTGGCGGGCAAGGTCGGCCCAGGTCAGGGCGCCCTCATTGGTCACATGCACGATGCCGGTCTCGCCGTCCAGCAGCAGGTCCAGGGACATATGGGCCAGGTCGGGCACATAGGTCGGCGATACCGTTACGTCCGAGGCGGCCGTCACGGGCAGCCCTTCACGCAGCGCCGTCAGCGTGGTGTGCACGAAATTGGCGCTGTCCCACGGACCGAAGAACGAGCTGGTACGGATGATCAGGGCACCGGGGTGTGCGGCAAGCACCTGCTCTTCGGCTGCGGCCTTGCTGCGCCCGTAGGCATTCAGCGGGGCCGGTGTATCCGATTCCGTATAGGGGGAACCCTTGCCGCCGTCAAACACGAGGTCGGAAGAAAAGGTCAGGAAATGTACGTCGTGGCGGGCGCACAGCGCGGCCAGCCGGGCCGGGCCCGTGCAGTTGGCTTCCCCGCATTTATCGGCTTCCGCTTCCGCACGGTCCACCTCCACATAGCCTGCGGCATTGATAATGGCCCAGGGCCGCAGCTCGCTGATCACTTCTTCCAGCGCTGCCGTATCGGTAAGGTCCAGGTCGGGCCGGCTGAAAATAAGGTGGTGGATGTTCCGGTCGCGGCAGGCAATGCTCAGCGCCTTGCCCAGCGTGCCGGAGCGGCCGAGGATGAGCAGGGGCCGGCAGGAAGGCTTTGCTTTTTTCTGCCGGATGGAGCGCACCTGGCGCACGCCGAACTGCTGGCGGTCGCTGCGCTGCCACCAGCCTTCGGCTTCCAGCACGGGATGGTAGAAGACTTTATGCCGGGTGAGTTCCTGCAGCAGGCGGGCCAGGGCGGTAGGCCGCGGGCAGCCCGAGCTGACGTTGAACACGCCGGGCTCGTACACGCCGCCGGGTTCTGTGCACAGCCGGTTCCAGCCGGTAAGGCCGAAGATGGCCCAGGCCGTGATGGCCCGGATGTCCACGCCTTTTTCCTTTACTTCCTGCACCGTTTTCCACATCATATTGAACCAGCGCATCTGGTCCTCACGCGTGCTGTGCAGGTGGCATTCGGTAATGGCCAGCGGGATCTGCAGGTGCTCGTAAGCTTCCTGCAGCAGCAGGGCCGGTCCGTTGGGCTCTGTCATCGGCACCTTTACGATCTCAATGTCGGCATAGCGGTGCCGGCCGTTGCCGCCATGGTAATGCTCGGGGTATTTGTACATGTCGGTATCGAGGAAACGCTCCGACGTGATGTAATAATTGAAGCCGGCCACGTGGGGCACGCAGGGGTGCTCCGTAAAATAGTGCAGCTCCTCCGGCGTGATGCCCGCCTTGGTCAGGTAGGGCCAGAGGGGATGCGCTTCATTCACCCTTCCGCAGAGCAGGTCGTAGGAAAGCCAGCGGCGGTGGTTCTCGAAATCACGCTGGTAGGCCAGCTCCGGAACGCTGTAGCACTTGCCCAGGTCTTCGGTACCGATCAGCTTAGCGTGCGGGATCACTTCGCGGATGGCCGCCATGGCCATCACCGTACCCTTGCACTCGGAAAGCAATACTTTATAAAAGCTGTAGTCGTCCTTGCCGTGGGGGTACCAGTGGCCGTACAGGCCGCAGAACCGGGCCGTGGTCAGCGGCTCATTCACCGGGGTGAAATACTCCAGCCAGGGAAACTGCTCGGCTACCTTGCGGGCATAGCGCGCCAGCCCCTCTTCAAAGGAGCCGTCGAAGAAATTCACATCGGCGGGACCGCTGCCATGGTGCACCAGCCCGGCAATGGGCGTGATGTTGTGCTCCTTCATGCGGTGCAGGCAGCGTTCGGCAAACGACCAGTCGATCGCCTCGCCGGGACGCGGGCAATGCCGCTCCCAAAGCACCGGGTACCGCAGCATCTTGATGCCGAGAGAAGCCACCAGGTCGATGTCCGCCTCGCCGCGGAGGTAATGACCCGAATACTCCGACTGGTCAAAATACTGATCGCCCACGCGGTTGATGGTACATTCCACACCGCCCCAGATCTGAATCTCTTTTTCGCTTTTCATGTTGGCATCCTTTCGTTAGCAATCGGCGCCGGTTCCTGCGAACACGGACACTACAAACGGCAGCAGGTCATAAGGGGAACAAATCCGTACGGGGAAACAGGGCGGCGAAGGCCGCCATGTAGAAAGGAGTAAGCAGTCGAAAATCATATTCCGTACATCCTCATACATCCTTTCTGGAAATCCTCGTACTGGCTGATGGACTGCTGTTATATGGAAAGGGAAAAAAATAGTGCCAGAGTTGAACAAGGCAGAGCCCGTGGCCCGTCATTGTCAATAGCTTGTGCAAAACCCGGCCGGCGGATCACCTGTTTCCTGTTTGTCTCCCCCAGCCTCCGGCAACTGCTGACTGGTCAAAGCGCATAGGCCTCACCGGTTTGGGGATTTTTGGCCCCTGATTGCCCGGAGGGAAGGGATTTGGATTTGGG
>DATAGL010000062.1:0-10166 GCA_036263755.1 Chitinophagaceae bacterium
GCCGGCTGGCAGATATTGATCAGGCGGGTATACAGGTTGATCTCCTCCAGGGCATACGTGGGTTCTTCGAATATGGCCGGGTAGCCCCAGGCCTGCGCATCAATGGAGCCCTCCCCTACCAGCAATGGGCGTTGCAGCTGCGTGGCCGCATCGGCCCATTTTTGCAGGGTCTCTTTATCCCAGCCCCGCCAGGAATGAAAAGAAAGGGCGCCGATGTACGGGTGGGTCCGCGGATCGTTCATGGCCGGGTAGATAAAGGAATAGCTGTTGGCATCGGAGTTGTCGCCGAGCAGCATCTTTGTTTTCAGTCCCCGCGACTCCAGGTAAGCACCCAGCCCCCGGATGAGCTGCGCATGCTCCTCCCCGGTCTGACGGATGTTGATGCCGAGGTCCGACTCGTTGAAAGAAAACAGCGCCGTTTCCACCCCGTATACTTCTTTAAGAGTGGCGAGGTAATCGCCGATGGACCGGTAAATGGCCGGCATCTGCGCTTCGTTCAGCGGGTTGCCCCAGACCCCGTTGGAATCGGGCTGAAAACGCGGGGTGCCCACCACCGCCCAGGCCGGGCCCGACCAGGCCGATACGATCACGGGGATGCCCATCCGGTACAGGCGCTGCGCCATTTCCATGGCGCCTTTAACCGCCGGGTGCAGGCGTCCGGCCCGGGCAGAGTCCATGGGCCGGTCGGCGAGCTGCGGCTGCCAGAAACGCCAGGGCATCTCAACGCGGCTCCAGGCAAGGCGCAGGTTGGCCAGGCTGTAATTGATCACCTGCGGGTCGGTCTTCGGGTTCTGCAGCCGGAAATTACCGCCGAAGCCTTCATACACGCGCCCGGGCTGCGCAGGGTTCATACTCAACCGTACGGGTTGGGTGTCCACGTTCCCGGTGATTTTAAATTCGGCCGTCTTCCGGGCCGGCGTGCCTGCGAGGGGGATATAGAACCGCCAGCCGGTATCGCCGCGGTAGGCATAGCGCCGGAGGGACACTTCGGTGGGTTCCGGAAAGCGGACCTCCAGTTGCTGCGGGGCGGAAACAAACCGCAGCCTGCTGACCGAACACTTGCCTTGGGGTGCGGCGGACAGGGGTGTCGTCTTTCCACCGTCCAGCTGCAGGCCCGCGGATGGAAAAGAGGCCTGGGGGATATCCAGGGTAAAAAACAAGGTACCGGAAGCAGCCGGAGCCCCGGCTTCCACGAGTAAGGAGGCTGCGCCGGTGCCGTTTTCCCATACTTTTTTGGTAAAGGGCACATCATGGATCGTAGTGGTGACCACTTGGGTATCGCCCCGGCGTTCGTAGCGGGGCCGCTGCATTTCCTTGCCGCTGAAAAACTCCCTGCCGTCCTGAACCACGCGCAGCCCGGTTTCGAACGGCATCAGCTGCCCACTGATCCGGATGCCCCGGATATTGCCCCAGGGCGCCAGCTCGGTTTGGGGGGAAGCGGATGCGGCCAGCAGCAGGAGGAACAGGACACGGTACACAGGTCTCAATGATTTCATATTCCCTGACGGTTTTAAAGAAGTACATCCACGGGCTGCAACCCCCTAACCGCGGATGCATGGGATTGACGAGGGTTTTGCACGACCGGAATTTACGGATTTATAGTTGCGCGCAGAAGGAAGGAGGAAGCAGGACGCAGAGAAGCGCCTCCATAGCTCCTTTTCTCCCTAGCTCTGCGCGAAACCCCGCAACAATCTTAATCACACTTCTGTACTTGTAGTACACCTCCAACGCCAAACCCCAAAATACAAACTACAAACCCCAAACCTCCCCTCCGTCAAAAAGTACCGGTAATTCACGCATTTGTACCGGACCCGCCGCCGCCCTTCCGCCTACATTTACTTTATGAAAATGCATACCCTTCGCCATTTCCTTGCCGGGGCCCTGTTGCTGGTCCTGGCCACTTCGTTCCGGCCGGAGCCCCGGTGGACCGCCCTGCTGGACGAGAACCTGTCGCAATGGGAAACCTACCTGAGCTACCGCCACCGGACGGACTATAAGGGACAGCTGCCGAAAGACGAATCGGGCCAGACGCTGGTGCCCATCGGGTATAATAAAAAAGAGCATCCGGAGTTTACCGTCGTCCGGGAAGGAGGCAGTCCCGTGCTGCGGGTCCGCGGCGAAATTTACGGCTGCCTGTTCACCAAACAGGATTACGAGAACTACCACCTGAAGCTGAAGGTAAAATGGGGAAAGCAAAAGAACGATCCGCGTAAAAACAAGCTGAAGGACTCGGGCATCCTGTACCATTCCATCGGGGAAAGTGGTGTGGATTACTGGCGGTCCTGGATGCTGTCGCAGGAATTCCAGATCATGGAAGGCCATATGGGCGATTACTGGAACATTGCCCAGTCGGCCGTGGATATCCGCGCCTACCTGCCCGAAGGCAAAATGAACAGCGTGGCCAGCACCACCCAGCCCTTCCTGCCCTTCGGCTCCGGTGCCGGCGAAGGCTACTGCCTGCGCTCGGAGAACCGCGAAAGTCCCGAAGGCGAATGGACCGAGCTCGAGCTCATCACCATCGGCGACAAAAGCCTGCACATCGTCAACGGCACCGTAGTGATGGTGCTGCGTAATTCGCGGTATGTAAAGGACGGACAATCCATTCCGCTGACAAAAGGAAAGATCCAGCTCCAGAGTGAAGCGGCCGAAGTGTTCTTTAAGGACATCCAGATCCGCCCCCTTACCGAAATGCCCGGCACCTACCGGAACTTATTTGAATAAAGTGTTTTTCTCTCCCCGCCCCATCCGGCCCCTGCCCTGCGGGGGCCATTCGATACCCGGGACACCGGAAGACCCGGGTGGCTGCGGAAGAAAAGAAAACCTGCACTTTTTACTTTGCTGCTTCATTCATCCAACATGATGTTTGTAGCTGGCCGGCCGGTACCTGTTGTGCAGGATGCCCCCGTTAAAAAAAAGGCACTCCGCTCAGGGGTGCCACCTCCACGGCCAGAACCAGCGCCCTTTCCGACAAGGCTTCCAGCTCCACTTCCGGGGCCTGCCAAAGCGCCAGGGCATCACGGGCCTCCAGCAGCCGGTATTGCACTTCAAACGCTCCTTCCAGTACGAATACAAATAGCCCGTGGTCCGGTTGCTTCAGGCGGTGCACCCATTCCTCGCGTCCGCTGAACCGGCCAAACCAGGCCTGTATAACCGGCGGCAGCGCCAGGCCGTTGGCCATGCGCTCCGGCACTACCGGCACCCACGACCGGTCCGTTTCGGAAAGAGGTAACCGGTACACCGTTTCAGAGGGCAGTTCCATCCACGGCAGGTCCCAGTACAACTGCAGGTAATTAACCAGCAGGTCGGGGAAGGCATTGGCACACTGCAGCTGTTCGCCCGGCAAAACCGGAATGAGGGCCGATTGTCCCGCTTCTAGGTCAACCGGGCGGTTCCCGTCCAAGGAATACCGGATGGTTCCGACCGTTGGCAGCAGGAGCACGTAACCCTGGGCCGGTGTTGTCCACGACAGCATGCTCCCTCCGCCCAGGGTGTGGTCGGCAAAGCCTTTCAGCGGGCCGAATCCTTCGCCTTCCGGTCCCGGATAGACCTTACCGGTCCGGTACGTTTCGTTTGATGTACCGGAGCGGAAGGAAGCCGGAAAGATGCGGGCCTGTGCAAAGTCGATCATCGGTATCCGGTTTAAGCGCTGACGGTAATGATGTGGTGGAGCGTATATCCTGCGGCGACGCTTCCGGAAACGGCAGCCAGTTCGCTGGCCAGCGAATCGGCAAAAACGTTATCCCGGGCATTGGAAGTGTCCTGCTTTCCGCGGGTGTAGAAATCAGTGGCCGTCGTGTACACCGTATCGCATACGTCGGTGGGAAAGGCAATCTGCGTAACCAGCAGCGAGCGGCCCGAAGCATCATAAATGTGCACGTGGATATGAGGTGCGCGCCCGGAATACCAGCCGGGGAAAACCGACGTGTAGGTCACCTGTCCTGACGTATCCGTAGTCTGCCGGCCGCGGAGGAAGTGCACGGAGGTCATGTTTGCCTGCTGCATGCCGGTGCCGCCGTATTCGGAATAGTACCCGTCCTTATCGCAATGCCAGATGTCCACGATCGCACCAGCCAGGGGAGCGCAATTGCTGTTCCGGTTGTTGATGGTGATTCGGATCGTGAGGGGCACACCGGTCCGGTCGCTGCGGATATCGCCGGTGACCAGCGAAGAGGGCGACTTGGTGGGGAAAGGGCCTGCGGTTTCCGAAGGGGTGGCCGAACAGGAGCCACCGGTGGTTCCTCCGGCAGCTGTGCCGCCGGTACCGCTATCTGTAACGGTACCGGAAAGATCTTCCCTGGAGCAGGAGGTCAGGGGGGCGATGGCCATCAGGCCCAGCGCGGCCAGCCCGTTTCTTATAAAATGTTTGCGTTCCATACTATCCACTATTTTTTTTCGGTAGTTGTACCCAAAGAAACGCAGGGTGTTCGTCGGTATGCGCTTCCGTACCGGAAGGCTCGACCAACCGGCAGATTTTACCGGCGTTCCGGACCGGATTACCGTTTCCTTAACAACGCACCGGAACAGAGCAAAAAAACCAGTGGCAAATGAGACCGCTTTCCGGGCCGGGACGGTACATTTGTTCCACCCACATGAACAGCGCTCCTTCTTTTTCCGGCCGCACTCCGCACATCGTGGCGCATGCCATGGGCTGGCTGCTGCTCTTCAGCCTCGTGCTGGGCTTCACCACTTCGTTCCGTGCCGACCGGGAAATCGGCGGGCATATCCTGTCTCCGCCCTTTTTCATCTTTGCCTTCATCTACCTGCTGCTGTTTTACGGGAACGCTTATTTCCTGGTTCCGCAGCTGTACCTCAAACGGCAGTACCTGCTCTACTTTCTCATCCTGCTGCTGTTCCTGGCGGTGGTGGCCCTGGTCCGGCCGTTTGAGCTCCTGCTGAGCGGCGGCGGACCACCTCCGGGCCGGGGATCGTTTCCCGGACCGCCCCCTGACGGCATCCGCTTTCCGCGCCCCCGCCCGCCCCGGGGACGACCGACCTGGGACTTTACCTCCATTGTCCTGTTCTTTGCCGTCTGGCTGTCCGGTTCCGCGCTGCAGCTCATCCGCCAGTGGCGCACCTCCGAACAACGCGCCGTAAAGGCCGAATCGGAAAAGGCGCAGGCGGAGCTTTCCTACCTGAAAGCCCAGATACACCCTCATTTCCTGTTCAACACCCTGAACAACATCTATACACTGACCGTAATGAAAAGTGATGCCGCCCCCGAGGCTGTCCTGAAGCTGTCGCACATTATGCGGTATGTCACCGATGAAGCCACCCAGCCCCTGGTACCCTTGGCAGGAGAAGTGGCGCATATCCGGAACTATATCGATCTGCAGCGGCTGCGGCTGCCGGAACAGGAAACGGTCCGGTTCGAGGTGGAAGGCACGCTTGAAGGAAAAGAAATCCCGCCGCTCCTGCTGATGACTTTTATCGAGAACGTGTTCAAATATGGCTGGAGCAACCACGAGCCTTCACCGGTGACCATCCGGCTGCAGGTGCCCGACCGGACACTGGTATTCTTTTGCCAGAACCGGATCTTTGGCTCGGGAGACCGTCGCCAAGGCATCGGCCTCGTCAATGCCCGGAGGCGGCTGGAGCACGTGTACCCGGGCCGCCACCTGCTGCACATCGACGAAGGGAACGGACTGTTTACCGTTCGGCTTACCTTGCATCTATAAACGCCCACCACACATGCCCCTGCGCTGCATCGCCCTAGACGACGAGCCGCTGGCACTGGAACTGATCCGGCGCTACGCTTCCCGTGTGCCGGACCTGGAACTGGCCGAAACCTTCACCGATGCTGTGGCCGCCCGGTCCTACCTGCAGGCCCACCCCGTGGACCTGCTCTTCATCGACATCCAGATGCCCGATATCAACGGACTGGAACTGGTGCGCGGGCTGCCGGAACGGCCGCTGGTCATTTTCACTACAGCTTACCGCAACTATGCCGCCGACAGCTACGAGCTGGATGCGGTGGACTACCTTGTCAAACCCTTTGAAGAAGCCCGCTTTGAGCGCGCGGTGCAGAAAGCGGTGCAGCAAAAGCAGCTGCGGGAAGGCAATACGGACGAGCCGGCCACCCTGTTTGTGCGCTCGGGCTATCAGCTCGTACCCGTGCATCTCGACGAGATCGAGTACATTGAAAGCGTGGAAGATTACCTGAAGATTTACCTGCAGACCGGCCGTCCGGTGATGACGCTGATGACCCTGAAGGCCATGCTCGAGAAGCTGCCGCCGGCTAAATTCCGCCGCATCCACCGCAGCTATATTGTGGCCCTGGCCCGGATCCGTTCGGTGGTCAACCGGAAAGTACGGCTCACCCAGGCGGAGCTCCCGGTAGGCGACAGCTATCTTTCCTTCCTGAAAGAGTGGACCAGAAAGTAACAAGGCCGATACGCCGGTACATTCTGCCCCTCTGCCGATCCGGCAAAATAGAAGTTAAACGGTCCCGTTCCTACTGCATCTATGACCGGTGTACGGGCTGGGGCGGGTAACCCGCAGCCTGCCTGGCCCACTAAAATCAATTTACATTTATGAAGACACATTTTCCAGCGCTTTACCGCGTACTGGCCGGCTCTGCCCTGGGCCTGCTGCTGGCTTCCTGCCAGAAAGACGGGGTTTCGGAAACCAGCACCGCCGCTTCCAGTTCCTCCACCATTGCCGTAGCCGCCAGTGATCCGACGGTGGCCGCAGGTCATTCTTCCGACAGCGTGTACCTGCTGCAGGATTGCGGCCGCAGGGGCCGCCGCGACTCCATTGCGGCAGCCGATCTCCCGGCAACGGCCACTGCGTACCTAACGGACAACTATGCCGGCTATACCTTCCACAAGGCTTTTGCCGTAAAGGACGCCAATGGTACGGTGACCGGCTACGTGGCCGTCATTTATTTCAATGACAAACCCGTAGGCGTGCAGTTCGATGCGGCCGGTGCCTTCCAGCGGGTGCTGGAGCAGCGCGAGAAGGGTGACCTGGACGGCCGGGGCCACCACCACGGCGGACGCTTCGAGCACCGCGACGGCCGGGGCCGCGACTCCATTGCCCTGGATGCGCTGCCGGCTGCCGTGCCGGCCTATTTCACCGCCCATTACCCCACCGACACGCTGGTAAAAGCGTTCCGCAACCGGGACAGCAGCATCGTGGTGCTGTCGAAAAACAACGGGGCTTTTGCTACCGTTTTTACGGCCGACGGCAGCTTTGTCAGCCGCACGCAGCTGCATACGGCCCGGGGTCAGTGGCAGCCGGCAGAGCTGTCGGCCCTGCCCTCGGCTGTAGCCGCCTACCTGGGCGAAACCTACCCGAACTATGTGTTTGAAAAAGCCTTCGTGCGCACCGAAGCGGGCGTGGCCAAAGGATACGTGGTACTCATTGATGCCAGCAACACGAAGTATGCGTTGGAGTTTTCGGCCACCGGAGCGTTCCTCAAAGCCCGGACGATCCGCTGATGAAAAACCCGGCGTCTGTTCCTGCCCGAACAGCGCAACCCTTTCCCCACTTTATGAAAGACAAAGGCCGCACCGTGCGGCCTTTTGTTATCTGCTTGATGGAAATGCATTATTATGGCCGGCCGGTTACCGGTCCTTTTACAGGGCGGCCGCTCCTTCATCGGATACCATGCGCAGGAGCAGGCGGCCGTCGGCAAGACCCAGAACCAGCGCCGGGAATCCAGGCCCGGTACCACCTTCCTCTGTCACCTGCACGATCCGGCCCTGCTGCGGGTACCGAAGTACGTTTTCCGGTACCAGAGCGGCTACATGCTGGTCAAACCAGCGAACCTCCGGGGTGTCTGCAGGCCACCAGGCACCATCGAGGTACCACATATCCTGACTGATATTTTGGATGCTGCCCACGAACCGGCCGTTACAGGTGATGTGATGGATGTCGTTCATTATTTCGTTTTGCTATTCTGAATGCCGGCAAAAACGGTACATGAAAAAAATGAAAGCAACAGAGCACAGCCTATTTACCCATGAAAACCGTTTACGGTTCCAGGGTCTGCACGAGGAACTGACCGTCTGCGATCGCAACGGAATAAAGTGCATCAAATCCTTCTTCATAAACAGGCGCCTCCAGTTTTTTGTAGGTACCTCTCACACCGGCTACCGGTACCTGTTCCTTTCCCGTGCGGGTGCTGTTCCGCAGCAGGGCCTCTTCCACCCCGGTTTGAAAAAAGTAGCCGATCACCTGGAACCGCCCGGCTTTCGCAGGGCCGATATACCGCGCCCGGTCCTCCTTCGTTGGATTGGTATTATCCACCACAAACCGCTGCTGCAGGCGGATGCAGGTTTCCAACAGCTGCCGTTCCTTGTTCCGGGTGCGGAGCAGGTCGAGCGAGATCCGGAGGTGCGAATGAAAAAAACGTTCCCGGTAAAAGCTGGACTTCCCGCTGGCCTGGATGCCGCAAAAAATGATCGCTTCCATTTGGTGTGTATCGGTTGCCGGTTACAGCCTGCAGAAAGCCATCCGGCTGGTAAAAGAACACGGACTAAGCGCCCCGCTATTTCCCTTCCGGCACGCGGGTGGAATGCAGGAGCCGGATTTTCCAGCCGTCCCGCTCCCGGACAAGAACGGCGCTTTCCAGCCAGTGGCGGCTTGCCTGCCGGCCATCTACGGTAAAGTCGGCCCAGTTCCGGTAACTGATCCAGGCAATGCTGCCCGCCTGTTCAATGCGCAAAAAGGAAAAACGATTCACCCTTTTAAACGAACGCCCTTTCAGGGGCGTAATGCGCTGCACGAGGGTATCCAGGTTCCAAACCTCGCCGTGCTCCAGCAGGAGGAAATCAGGGGTCGTGGTTTCTTTCAGCTTGCCGGGATCGAGTTCCGACAGGCCGTCAAAAAAGCGTACGATCACCGCTTCCACAGAGTCTTTCTGGGCCAGCGCGGGAAGAGCGGTTAAAAGCAACAGGAAAAGAAAAATGCTGTTCTTTTTCATGGCAACGTTTATTTTTTATTCCTGCATGGGGCAGGGAAATGAGGCAGAGATTTGGTGAATCTAATGTACCGGTTCCCGGTGCACCGCCCTTCCCTGCACGAACGAAAGACGGGTGCATCAACGAAACCATGCACCGGTAATATGCTGGTACGGCTTAGGGCCATTTGGTTTCCGGTAGAAATAAGTGATGCCCATCCGCTCATCGAGGAAGCCCCATAACTCGTAGTAAACACCCTGCTTCAACCGGTAGATACCAATCACGTTCACCTTTTTACGGGCTTCCAGCAGGCGCTTTTGCTCCTCCGCCGAAAGCGGCTCCCCCTTTACAAAAACCGTATCCCTCAAAACGGAAACCGGTCCTTTCTTCCGTTCAAAAAAACGGTTGATGGCCTCCAGGTCCTTTGCATTTTTCCGGATAAACAGCACATAAGATGCCTTGATGAACAGCGGCTCGGTCCATTGCTGCACCAGGACCAGGCATAGGGCAATCGCTGTCCAGGTAGCTTTTATCCGCAGGCTTACCCGGTCCGCCAGAATCGCCACAAAAGCCGCACAGGCGATGAGCCCGCCGGCCAGCAACATCAACAGGTACACTTCCTGCCGCCTTCCGAAGAACAGTAAGCTGAACAGCACGGAGGCGCATCCGGCCAGAAAAAGATAATGCCTTACCGTCAGCTTGAATTTGGCCATGGCTGTTGGCTTCTGTTTGAACAGGTTCCGTGCGTAAAAGCATATAGCACCGTATAGCGGGCGGCTGCGGTAGAAACCTGGTCCTTGTTACCGGACTAATGTAGGAACATTTTCAGATCCGCCATGTAACACGAGCAACTTTACAGACAATAGCTGTTACTTTAGAGGAGCCGGCTGAAATGAACGGTTTCCCATGGAAAAAGAAGTCACCATATACGACCTGGCCCGGGCCCTGAATATCTCCAGTGCCACGGTAAGCCGGGCGCTGAAAGACGACCCGGTGGTGAACCGGAAAACAAAAAAAAAGATATTCGACCTTGCCGAGCAGATGGGGTACCGTACGAACCACTTTGCCCGCAACCTGCGGAGCCGGCGCACCCAGACCATCGGGGTCATCGTACCGCGGCTCGACTCCTACTTCATGGCCACGGTCATCGCCGGCATGGAAAAAGTGGTGAACGCCGCCGGCTTCAACCTCATCATCAGCCAGTCGTCGGAGTCAGGGGAAAGGGAAGCCGCCGCCGCCCGCACCCTGTTCAACAGCCGGGTG
>DATAGL010000063.1:0-4324 GCA_036263755.1 Chitinophagaceae bacterium
ACGTGACCATCGGGGAGAATACCACCGTGGACTACTCCATCATAAAAAACTCGATCATCGGTCAGTTTTCCAACCTCTACAACATTGTGCTGGAGGATTCCCTCATCGGCTCCGACACCAGCATCCGCGGAGAAACCCGGACGCTGAATATCGGGGATAATACGAATATTGATTTAGGGTAGGTGTTTGAGGTTTAAGGTTTAAGGTTGAAAAGTTGAAGTGTTGACAAGTTTACTTGTTCACATGTTTGCCTGTTTGCCTGTTTGCCCGTTTGCGGTTACAACTATTAGTTTTCAGCTAATTTCTTTCTTCCGTCGGCGCTACACAAACCCGTTTCCGGGTAAATAATTACCTTACGCGGCAGGAAGGAAAACGTGTGCAATAACCTGCTGATTTACTTCTCTTGCTGGCAAACGTGCAAACATGCAAACAAGCAAACTTGTGAACATGTGAACTCGTGAATGATTAAACCTTCAACTTTAAACCTCAACCTCCTCCCTCACCTGCGGAACATGAAAACACGTATCACAGAACTTTTCGGTATTGAGTATCCCATCATCCAGGCGGGCATGATCTGGGCAAGCGGCTGGGAACTGGCCAGTGCCGTATCCAATGCCGGCGGGCTGGGACTGCTGGGCGCCGGCAGCATGTACCCGGATGTACTGCGCGAGCAGATCCGGAAATGCCGGGCCGCCACCCCCCATCCGTTCGGGGTGAACATCCCCCTGCTGTATCCCGATCTCGAAAAGCACATGGCCATCCTGATCGAAGAGGGTGTGAAGATCGTATTTACCTCGGCCGGGAACCCAAAGACCTGGACGGCGCACCTGAAGGAGGCCGGCATCACGGTGGTCCATGTGGTCAGCAGCAGCAAATTCGCCCGCAAGGCGGAGGAAGCCGGCTGCGATGCGGTTGTGGCCGAAGGCTTTGAAGCCGGCGGGCACAACGGGCGCGAGGAAACAACTACGCTGGTGCTGATTCCGGCCGTTGTGGAAGCCGTGCAGATCCCCGTGATAGCAGCGGGAGGCATTGCTACCGGCCGGCAGATGCTGGCTGCCATGGTGCTGGGTGCCGAAGGGGTGCAGGTGGGTTCCCGGTTCGTGGCCTCTGAAGAAGCCTCTTCCCACGAAAATTTTAAAAAAGCCGTGATTCAGGCAGCGGAAGGCGACACCCGGTTGTCCCTTAAAAAGCTGACTCCCGTTCGCCTGCTCCGGAACCGCTTTTTTGAAGAGGTGGCGGAAGCCGAAAGCCGGGGTGCCGATGAACATGAATTGCTGCGGCTCCTGGGCCGTGCCCGTGCGAAGCGGGGCATGTACGAAGGAGACCTGGAAGCGGGAGAGCTGGAGATCGGCCAGGTCAGCAGCCTGCTGCGGGAAATCCTGCCGGCAGGGGAGATCGTCCGGAAAATGTGGGCTGAATTTGAAGATGGCTTGCACAATCCGGTTAAAAAATTACTTTTGTAAGGTGCTTTGACTTGTGCGTTCGACAACCATTACCTCAATGTTACAACTATGAAGTGGAAATCTTGGCTGGCCTCGGGTCTGCTGCTGCTGGGAAGCCTGGTAGCCGGAGCTACGGAGGGGAATAATCCGGGCGAGCCGAAAAGCCGCAAAAACGAGATCGCCGGAAACGTGATCAATGCGGACAATAAAAAGCCATTGGGGAGTGTGAGCGTAACGGCAATCCTCACCAGCAAGAAAGAAAAGGTGGTGCTCACCGATAACCAGGGCACCTATGCGTTCGACGAGCTGAAGCCCGGTGTATACAAATTCATTTTCGAGAAAGACGGTTATAAAAAGATCGTAAAGGACCGCGTCGTTATCAAAACCGACGAAGCCTTCCAGATGAATATTGAAATGATCGAGCAGGATGAGTTCAACTTCATGCCCGGACCATTCAATTTTTCGGACTTCGAATAAGAACCCCGCAGAAATAACTGGAAAGGACGCAACCCGCGTCCTTTTTTTATGCGCGGCTGTTCAACAAGACCAACACGAAAGTCCATGACAGTACAACTATGATGTTTTAACTCTTCGTACATCGTCAATCCTCATTCGGAAGACTGCCACCATTCGTTCATCCCCTGTCTTCAAAAAAACTCTGGTGGATGACTTCCCAATGCCGGCCGTTGTGCCGGAGGGTGGATAACCCTTCTGCCGTCCAGGTGGCGGAAAAGGTTTGCCCCTTCAGGTACTGCCAGGCTTCATCAAAGGCGGAACGCGGCAGGTCGCGGTTGGCAATGGTGATATGCGGGTGAAAAGGCCGGTTTTCGCGGCGTATCCCGTATTTGTTCAGGTCCACGAATCCCTCTTCCACGCTTTTTTTTAGTGCGGCCAGCTCTTTGCCCGGGTGTACCCCGGCAAACAGGGTACGATGCCCGAAGGAAGCAAAGCCGGAGGCCCGTACCTCCACCGGGCGCAAGGGGCGGCAGAGTGCGTCGGCGTCGGTCAGCAGTTCCGCTTCCCTGGGCCGCTGCAATTTAAAAGGCGGGATGATCGTGATGTGGGCCGGCGATTTCAGGCCTACCGTGCAGCCAAATCGGTCCTGCATCCACAGCTTGTATTCCTGGATGGGCGCATTGAGGTCGGGCGGCAGAACCAGGGCAAGGTAATAAAGTTGCATGCGGTAAAGCGGTCCGAATTCCATGCCGGTTTATCCCGCTCCGGTGATGAAAGCAAAGTAGCGCGCTGAACGTTACAGGAGGGCCGGACAGGACACTCATTGCTTTGAACCGGTGGCCGCCGGACACGGAACGGCACCGGCAAACGAGAACTGATTTTTTCATCCCCCCGGAAAATGATAATTTCCGTTTACTTCTTTTAAAAATTTGCTCCGCTATATGAAACGAATCCCCCTGTTTTTTGCTGCCGTTCTGCTGTCGGCCGCCCTTTCTGCACAGAATGCGGCTCCCGCGATCGCCCTCATTCCTGAGCCGGTGAGCCTGACAGCCGGCACCGGCACGTTTACACTGCCCCAGGAAATCCGGATCGAAGCGCCGCGCCAGGAAGGGGTGGACCGGGTAACCAATTACCTGAAAGACCGCTTTGCCACCATCGCCGGGTATACCGTAGCGGTCAATGGCGGCGGCACCGGGCCCGCCATCCGCCTGCAGCTCAGCAGTCCGGCCGAAGCCGAGATCGGAAAGGAAGGCTACCGGCTGTCGGTAAAGCCTGAAGGGGTTACGATCCGTGCGAATGAAGCCGCCGGCCTTTTTTACGGCGTGCAAACCCTGCTGCAGCTCCTGCCGAAGGAAATCGAAAGCAAGGTGCCGATGGCCCGCCTGAGCTGGGACATTCCCTCCGTGGAAATTACCGACTTCCCCCGATTCGGCTGGCGCGGACTGATGTTCGACGTGTCGCGCCACTTCTTCACCAAGGAAGATGTAAAGCAGTATATCGACCAGATGGTGCGCTACAAATACAACCTGCTCCACCTGCACCTCACCGACGACGAAGGCTGGCGGATCGAGATCAAGACGCTGCCCAAGCTCACGCAGGTAGGCGCCTGGAGTGTACCGAAGGTGGGCTACTTCGGCAATTTCACCCCGCCGGCAAAAGACGAACCCCGCACCTACGGGGGCTTCTACACGCACGACGACATCCGGGAGCTGGTGCGCTATGCGCAGGACCGCTTCGTGAACATCCTTCCGGAAGTGGATGTGCCCGGCCACAGCCTGGCGGCGATCGCCTCATACCCCGAACTGTCCTGCACGCCGGGTGCCGACAAATACGTGGTGCGCTCCGGCGAGAAGATCATGGAATGGCCGGCGAACGGTCATTTCTATGCCCTGGTGGATAATACGCTCTGTCCTGCCAATGAGAAAGTATACCAGTTCCTGGATAAGGTGTTTACGGAAGTGGCCGAACTGTTTCCGTTCGAATACATCCATATGGGTGGCGACGAAACAGCGAAGAATTTCTGGGAAAAGAACCCGCAGATCCTCGCCCTGATGAAAAAGGAAAAGCTGAAGAACATGGACGAAGTGCAAAGCTACTTTGTCAAGCGGGTGGAAAAGATCGTGGCATCCAAGGGAAAGAAGGTGATCGGCTGGGACGAGATCCTGGAAGGCGGACTGGCCCCGAATGCGGCGGTGATGAGCTGGCGCGGTTTGAAGGGCGGTATTCAGGCTGCCAAGATGGGTCATGAAGTGGTGATGAGCCCGACCACGTTTGCCTATATCGATTATATGCAGGGCGACCCGGTGATCGAGCCCCGGGTATATGCCTCCCTGCGGCTGAACAAGGCCTACCAGTTCGAACCCCTGCCCGACAGCGTGGACCCGAAATACATCAAGGGCGGCCAGGCCAACCTCTGGACCGAGCAG
>DATAGL010000064.1:0-3789 GCA_036263755.1 Chitinophagaceae bacterium
TCCAAACACCCGGCATCGGCCTTATACAGGCGGAATTCCGTGCGGAGCGAAAGCTGCTGCTGAAAGACGGGGAAAGCACCGAAATGATCAGCTCGTCTTTTGTCCTGGACGGAGGGCTCGAGTCGCATTTTGCCCGGAACAATCGTGCCGTTCAGCATTCAGACCAAACCCACGGCTTCCAGTATACCCCGGACTTTCAGGGTACGCACCTCATCCAGAACGGACGGCTGCAGGCCTTTTCTCTTTTTTACGAAAACGATTATTTCCGGAGCCTGGCCCAGTCTTCCGGCATGCCCTACCTCGACAAGGTGCTGAACTGCATGGAGCGGGGTGAGACCCTGCTGGTGCCGCCCGGGGAAATGCTGCTGCAACCGCGCATGGCGGAATTGCTTTACGGCATTACCCATTGCCGGTTCCAGGGCCTGACCCGGTACCTGTTCATCGAGGCGAAGCTCCTGGAGCTGTTTGCCCTGCAGATGGAGCAGCTCAACGAAGGAAGGGGCGGCCGGGAAGAGTGGAGCAGCGCGGACCGCGAGCGCCTGAAGGCTGTGCACCACTACATCGGGCAGACCTTTCTGGAACCGCTGACGCTGGCCGGCATCTGCAGCCGCTTTGGCCTGAACGAATTCAAGCTGAAAAAAGGATACAAGCATTTCTTCGGCACCACCGTGTTCGGCCATATCCACCAGTTGCGGATGCAAACCGCCCAGCGGCTGCTTACCTCCGGCGCCATGAATGTTTCCGAAGTTTCCTTACATATCGGCTACCTCAACATCAGCAGCTTTTCGGCAGCCTTCAAAAAGCAGTTCGGGTACCTGCCCGGAACCTTGCGGCTGCACCGGCCACCGGTACTGGAACAGTAAAGCTGCAGCTGCCACCGGCGCAGGCATCCGCTGCATAAGTCAGAGAAGAAACGTTTCCGCAGGCACAGTTGCCCCGCCGGGAGCTGCCGGTCTTTCCACATTTGCCATCAATGGAAAAGCCCCGCACGAAGCGGGGCCTTGTCCAGAAACAAAACAAAAAAACAGTCTCTTTATGCTTCAGCCTCCCCGCCGCCCGCGCGTTGACGCTGGAGTTCTTTCACCCGCACCGCGAACAGCAGTCCCATCACCAGCATGCCCACAAGGGCCAGGTAGGTAAGGAAAAAACCATAATCGGTGGTCTTCAGTGGGGTATAGTTCGGGCGCTGTCTGGCCGGTGTGGCAAAAGGTGCTTTTTCCCCTTCGGCGGAACCGGCCGACTTGATGTATTCCACAATGCTTTTGATGTTGTCGTCGGTGAGGTCCGGGTGGTCGGGCATCGGGATCTTGTTGAATTTTTCAAACAGGGCCACGGCTTCCTTGTCGCCCGCCTTCACCAGGCTTTGCGAGGACTTGACAAAGGAGATGATCCACTCGATGGACCTGCGCTCGTGCAACCCGGCAAGGGCGGGTCCGGTCATCACTTTGTTCACGTTGTGACAGGAAGCGCAGCGGTTGGTGAAGATGGTCTTGCCTTCTTCTACGGGGGGGATGGCGAATGCGGCCTGAACGACCAGCAGTGCGATAATGAGCGCTTTAATTTTCATCCGTTAGTTTTTTAATGTCGTTGATCAATTGGTTTACGGCCTGCGGATCGGTGCCGTCGTAGTAGCCCCGGATCCGCTGCCGGCGGTCGGTAAGCACCAGCCGGTCGCTGTGAATGAAGTCCTGCGGTCCGCCGTCGCCGTCGGTAGCCACCACCCGGAACGAGTTGCGGGCCAGCTTGTAGATCTCTTTTTTGTCACCGGTAAGCAGCTGCCAGCTGGCCCCGCTGATGGCGAACCGTTTGCGGTAGGCTGCCAGTACCGCCGGCGTATCCCGGCCGGGGTCCACGGTGAAGGAGCGGATCCGGATCTTATCGCCGAAGGCTTCCTGTACCTGCTTCAGGCTCCGGGTCATTTTGGGGCAGATCACGGGGCAGCGGGTAAAGAAGAAATCGGTGACCGTGATCCGGCCGTCATACGCCGCCTCCGATACGGGCTGGCCTGCCTGGTTGGTCATCCGGAAAGACCCCACCCGGTGATCGTTGCCGATGAGTACCGGCAACGATTGGTAGTGGTTTTCCAGGAGCTTCACGATGCCATAGACCGTCATGGGCACCAGCACAACCACCGCTACAAAAAGCCATATGGTGATCCGGTGTTTCATTGCTGACGGGCCAGGGTTACTGTGTTTTCAGAAGCCGGCTTCGGAGCGGCAGTGGTTTTGTTCTCGATGGGCATAGGATTATCGGGATTAAAACGGGGCGCTCCCTGTCCGGGGTTGCGGGTGGCGTCGTACAAGGCCGGCACATAAGCCAGGACCAGGATGACAGCCATCGTCACCAGCCAGGGTTTGAAACGGTCGAACAGCGGGATGCGTTTTTCATCATGGAAGGCCTCGCTCACGGGAAGTTCCAGTGCACCTTCTTCGGTTTTCTTCCGCAGCACGGTGCCGAAGAACACGATGAAGAACAGCAGTCCGGCAAGGGCCATGACGATGCCGCCGATCAGGGCCAGCAGGGTAGTGGGCACCCACTCCGGCGTAAAGAGCTCATGCTTCGGGTTCAGGTAGGTCATGCCCAGGTTGGTGCGGCGGGGTTCGCCGATCAGTCCGCCCCAGGAAAGACCCGTGGAGAAGATCAGCACACCGATGAGCCAGAGGTAAGGGATGATCACATTCACACGCGGCAGGAATACCTTCTTGCCGGAGATCTTGCTGTACAGGTAGGTGCTCATGCCGATGATGGCCAGGAACACGGGGCCGGCAACGGTCATGTGGAAGTGACCCGGCAGCCAGGCCGTATTGTGGATCACGTTGTTCAGGTGGTAGGAGGCATTCACCAGACCGGTGAGTCCGCCGAAAACAAACAGGATCAGTCCGCAGATGAGGTAGCCGAACAGGAAGCGGTTCGGGTCGAGGTAGGGCAGCTTGGTCATCCAGCCGAAGAGGCCTTTGCCGCCCCGGCGACGGCCGGCATACTCGAGTGTGGCAGCGATCGTAAAAGCGGTGATGAAGCTCGGTATGGCCACGCCGAAGGTGAGGAAGCCCTGGAAGAACTTGACGCCCTTGGTGATGGAAGGATCGGAGAACTGGTGGTGTACGCCTACCGGCACCGAGAACAGCAGGAAGCCGAAGAGGGCGATGCGTCCGGCGAGGTCGGAGAACAATTTACCGCCGGCGATCTTCGGCAGTACCGTATAGAACATGATGTAGGCGGGCAGCAGCCAGAAATACACCAGGGCATGTCCGAAGAACCAGAACAGGGTGCGGGCCAGCGTTACGTTGACCGTAGGCCGGAAGCCCATCGCCCAGGGCAGCAGCAATACGAGCACTTCATAGGCCACAGCCAGCGTGCACACGAACCAGATGATGAAGTTCACCAGCGTGCCCAGCACGGCCAGCGGGGTTTTGGTATCGGGGTTTTCCTTTTTCCAGGCGGTGTACATCCGGGCCCAGTCGAACAGCGGCAGCCAGGAGCCTACGATCAGCAGGGCGGCGCCGAGGTAAAACAGCGGGTGTCCTTTCAGCGGGGGATAAAAGGTATAGAGGACCGAAGCCTTGCCGGCCAGCATGGCCCAGGCGGCCATGACCGTACCGATGGTCATCAGCCAGAAGGAAGCCCAGGCGACCTTCCTGTTCGGTTCACGCTTCAGGTAATAGGCAATGGTGGCATGGCCGAAGGCCACACCGAAAAAGGTGGTCAGCACCACGGCATTGATGACGCCGTGCAGGGTCAGGCCCTGGTAATAATCAAGCTTGGCGAAGGAAGAATCCTGCAGCACGCCGG